>JAITTR010000043.1 GCA_031286725.1 Holosporales bacterium
TACTTGTAGCAGGTAAATTAGAAAGATCCAGTATTCCATCTTGAACGGTTGCTAAAGCATTCCTGATATCCTCAGACAAGTCAGCTCTGACTTGATTAGATACGTTAACTAATCTTCCGGCTCCATCTACTCCAAACCAATGACTCGCTCTCTCTTCTATGTCATGAGCAGGATCTGCTGTGTATGCCACAGGATGCCTTATCGCTATAATAATCGCAACTAAAAGTTTATTAATTTTCTTCATTATATCCCCTTTCATTTGGAAAAAATACTTCCCTAAATTGCTTTTGTATTGCACAATATCTTTAACGTAAAGTCAACAAAATAATTAATATTACCCGTAGAACATTTTTGAGTTGTAAAGCGGAAACTAAGGTACCATAACATTTTTGAGATTCTTAAAAACTGACTAATCATATAGTGTATAACGAACAAAGCAATAGAATTTTTGTCACAATTCTCTTTGTTATAGCAATCAAAGAATATTTTTCTCTTACCGTATATTAAAGCTTAAATAGGGATATTATAGAAAACATTACGGGGTTATAGTATCATATAGCGGATAAAAATTAAAAATTGCATATGAAGTCATGCTTTTCAAATTAGCTTTAATATTTGTTTTGTTTTGCGCGCCACAGGCGAATGCGTTAAAAATAGAGATTAACAAAGGTCTTGTAAAACCCGATCCAATAGCCATTGTCGATTTCTATGACGAAAAGGGACGCGCTTCGAAGACAGGAATAAAAGTTTGCGAAATAATAAAGAACGATTTGCTTTTATCCGGGCTTTTCGAGCCGCTTCCGGAATCTTCATTTGTAGAGTCAAAGGAAGATTTATGCGCAAAAGGACCAAATACCAATAACTGGAAAATTTTAAATTTAAGATTTCTAGTCCACGGAAAAATAGACGAAAGAGGAAATAACTTTTCTATTAGTTTCGAATTAATAGACATCGTAACGGGAGCGAAAATGCTTTCTTTAAAAGTTGACGGAGCGGAATCAAAGTTAAGAACGGCGGCTCATATCATCGCGGATTTTATTTACGAGAGGATTACAAACGAAAAAGGATATTTTAACACTAATATAATTTATGTTGAAACCTCATATGACAAAATCTCTGCCAAAAGAAAAACAAGGTTAGTTAAAGTCGATCAAGACGGGGCTAATCCTCAATCTTTAACCGACGGCTTGGAATTAGTCTTAACGCCTAGATATTCTTTCGACGGGCAAACTGTCGCTTATATATCGTATAGCGACGTGGCAAAGGACGTTCTTGGGAAATCTGCCCATGTTTATATGATGAATCCCGACACAGGCTCAAAAAGATTAATGATAAATAAACAACTTATGAAAATGTTAATAAAGAAAAACCGTGAGAATCCCGTCCAAATGACTTATGCTCCTCGCTTTTCGCCAGACGGCCAAAGCGCTGTTCTTGCTATCATTATCGACGGGAAAAGCGCTATTTATACAATAAATTTTGCGACAAACGAATTAAGGCAATTGACCGAACATAACTGCATCGATACGTCTCCTTGTTATTCTGCCGACGGCAAAAAAATAGTCTTTACTTCGAATAGAGACGGCAGAGAGGCTGTATTTTTAATGAATGCCGACGGCTCGGACCAAAAAAGAATAACAAAAGGCGAAGGAAAATACTCGCAACCAATCTGGTCTCCAAGAGGAGACCTCGTTGCCTTTACCAAACAATGTGGTAAGGAATTTTATATCGGAGTTATAAAACCAGACGGAGCCGGAGAAAGATTGATTACGAACGGATATCTTGTGGAGGCTCCTTGTTGGTCTTCTAACGGAAGATACTTAACTTATTCTATGGAGCCCGGCCCGCGTCAAAAATCTTGCGTCGCAGTTGTAGACATAACAGGAAGACACGTAAGAGTTATCGAAACAAGGAAAGACGCGGCATACCCCGCATGGTCTCCGACCGTAAGTATGAAGGTTAAATGAATTTCATATTAAAATCTTTTATATTTTTTGTGGGTTACATAACGTTTGCGGCTTACGTATCATTATTGGAAAGAAAATTAATAGGCAGAGTCCAATTACGCTTAGGCCCGAACAAGTGCGGCCCTTTAGGATTATTCCAGCCTATAGCCGACGCATTAAAGTTATTATTTAAGCGAGATTCGTTAAAAAATCATTCAAAACAATCCATTTTTGGCGTTTGCTTAATGTTTTTTATCGCCCTTTTCCAACTGACTTTAATTCCTTTAGCAAAAGATATATACGTTTTAAATCTTGAATATAGCCTTTTCATGCCTATGTTTTTTCATGCTGTTTTCGCTTTCTCTGAGATAACGATAGGAATGCGCTCAAAATCAAAATACGGAGTTATAGGCGGAGTCAGAGGTTATATACAGTTATTAGGCTCCCATATCCCCTTTATTTTGATTTTAACAAATATCGCTCTATATACAAAATCTTTAAATATATTAGATATAATAGAAACGCAAAATAAATTGCCTTTGATTGTCCCTTTATTTCCTCTATTTATCGTATTCTTTATTACGTCGTTAATTATTGCAAACAAAACGCCGTTCGATTTTTTAGAAGCCGAATCTGAAATAGTATCGGGAATCTATGTCGAATATGGCGGCATTTTATTCGCTATGATTTATTTATCTGATTATTTAAATCTAATATTTATATCTAGTTTTATAAGCGCGTTATTCTTAGGAGGATATCAACCTATTCTTGGGATAACTTTCCTTCCTCCCATAGTTAATTCGATCATTAAACCCATAATTGTTATGTCTTTTATAATACTGCTCCGAGCTATTCTTCCTAGATATAAACAAGAGCAGATGATATTAATCTCTTGGGGAATTTTGTCTCTAACCGCTCTCGCATACCTCATAGTTCTTATATAACCCTTCATTTCCTCCATCTTGTTAATTTGGGAAGGTAGTAGATATTATGGAGTTTTTGCGAAATGGAGCCGTAAGTTAAGCTGTTATGCTTGTTTTTGGTTAGGGGGGGGGGGACTCCGCCAGCTTCGAGCCTTCTTCCATTCTTCCCCTACAAAAGTTTAAACGGCAACGTTAACAATAATTTGGCAATGCCCGTATATATACTTATATACATACTGTATTTTTCAACATCCTTGTTCGAAATTTCAAATATAATTGCCGGTTTTGTTCACTAGTCGTTTTCCAATTAAAAGCAAACTTTAATCCCATTTTAGACTTTTAAAAAAGTTTTAAAAGAGCTCTAATTTCCCATTATCACAATCGGTACTTCAAAAAAAACGATAAAACTATTCTTCTCCCAACGAAATTAGCTTTTCAGTCAATTCTTCTAATTCCTCGCAAGTTCGACATACTAGCGTTACTACGCCTCCATTTCTCGTAATTTTTAATTTTGTTTCGATTTTCAGAGCTTCTGCTATTCGACAAGATAAATCAAATTCTTCCGGGTGTTGAGATACGTCGATAGGAGTTCCGGCAGACGTTCTAGAAACTACAACCTCTTCTCCGGGAAGCTTAAAATTTTCGCGGTTGCCAACTTGTAAATCCTTTAAAGAATTCTCAAGTTGCCTGATATTCCAATTATTTTCAGCCGCAAGTCCCGCTATTTCGCTCGCGTTGTGAATTCCCGCCAAAATTTTCCCATGTCCTGCGGTTAGCCTTCCAGACCTTATTAGATCTTTAACCTTCTCAGGCAAAGATAACAACCTCAATGCATTCGCTATATAGCTTCGGCTTTTGTCTATCATTACGCTAAGATCACTCTGCGTACACTCGCAGTTTATTATAATAGTCTTCATCGCCTCGGCTTCTTCGATTGGGTTTAAATCCGCCCTTTGGATATTTTCAACAAGAGACATAGCCAACGCTTGGTTGTCGTCGCAAGAGATAACGTTTACGGGGACTTTGGTTAATCCCGCTAATTTTGCGGCTCTCCATCTTCGTTCTCCCGCAATTATCTCATAATTATTCCCAAACTTACGAACAGCTAAAGGTTGTAGAATGCCGTGTTGCAAAATCGAAGATTTTAATTCTTGGATTTTTTCTTCGTCAAAAAATTTCCTCGGTTGATCGCGATTTGGGATAATAAGGTCAATATCGACCATTCCTATCGAGAAATCTTCTTGAGTTTCTTCCATATTTTCGTTAAAAAGAGCTGCCAATCCTCGTCCTAATTTCTGTTGATCCATTTTTCTCTCCTTTCTAAAAGAAATAACTAATCCTTATTCTCCCACTTTCCTTCTTTTTCTTTTGATAAAAACTCTTTCGCCAGTTCCATATACGCGAAAGATCCAACACATTTTACGTCGTAAATCAAAACGGGACTGCCATAAGAAGGAGCTTCTGAGATTTTGACGTTTCTCGGAATAACGCTGTTAAATACTATATCCTTTAAGTGTGTCCTCACATCTTTCTCGACAGACAAAGACAATGCATTCCGTTTATCGAACATCGTCAATACTATCCCAAATAATTTCAAGTTTTTATTATATGTCGATTTTATTTTATTTATAGAATTTAACAAATAACTTAATCCCTCCAACGCATAATATTCGCATTGCAAAGGAACAATAACCCCGTCGGCGGCAACTAATGAATTAAGAGTCAGAATCCCCATCGATGGAGGAGAGTCTATTATTATATAATCAAACATTTCCCTATATGATTCCAACGCTTCCCGCAAAATTTTCTCTCTATTTTTTACTTGAACCAATTCTATTTCAGCTCCTATAAGATCAATATTCGCAGGTATAAGAGTCAAGCCTGGAATTTTGGTCTTTGCAAATACTTCGGAAGTTGTCTTGCTCCCAAGTAATAAGTCGTAGCTAGTAAATAAATTTTTGGAATATACCCCAAACCCAGTAGTAGCATTGCTTTGCGGATCAAAATCTATCAATAAGACCTTCTTCCGCACCGCCGCAAAAGCTGTCGCCAAATTTACTGCTGTGGTTGTCTTCCCTACCCCGCCTTTTTGATTTGATATCGATATTACTATCCCCATTACCTTCTCCCAACATTACGAATAGTCAAAATAACGCTTCCCCTGTTTGTTACGCTCTCAGTCGGCTTAAAATCAAATTTAAACACTCGACTAGCTTCCTCTATCTCCTGCCTATAATTCTCCCCCTTATGAAACACTCCCTTGGGTGAATTTAGCCGTTCCATTATCTCTAATAGTTTCAGCAACGACCCAAATGCCCTCGCAATGCAGGTATAATTCTTGTGTTTAAAATTATAAATATTATCGTTTAATATAGAGATGTTTAGGTTAAGAGCTTTTTTAACACTTAATAAAAATATTGTCTTTTTGTAACTTTTTTCGCAAAGAACAATATTCTCAAATCCATTGATAGCCAAAACCATTCCTGGGAATCCTGCCCCACTTCCGATATCTAAGATCTTTTCCTCACTTTTCAATAAATCTAAAATCTGAAGACTATCGGTAATATGCCTTCCCAAGATATTCTCAAGGGTATCGCCTTGCAGCAAATTTATGCATTTGTTCCATTTCTTTAAGATGGATATATACTTCTCTACCTGCTTTTTGTTGTCCATAAATTCCCAAAATGTTCCACGTGGAACATTTTACAATTTTAATGCCCTTATTATTAGGATAACAAACCATTTACTCCATAGCAATAAAATTTTAAAAACACAAATTGTTCCACGTGGAACAATTCACAATTTCAGTGTACTTGCTTTAGACGCAATAATTCGCTAAAGAAGATCGAGAATTGCAAAAATCAAAAATGTTCCACATGGAACATTTTTGATTTTTAGATAAAGAAATTGCGGAGTTTAAAAGTCACATCTAATGTTTGTATTCTGGGGTAAAGCCATAACTAACATGCAATAAATCTGAAACCAACGATTTATTTTTTACCGCTAATTCGGAGGATAATACTTTGAATTGATTCCGCGCTAAATTTTGAGAATTAAACGCTTCGTCAAATTCAAAAATTGTATTTTTTCTATATTTCCCAATATCTTCAATACTTAATATCTCAAATTCTTTTAAAATATTATCGTAATATTCCGCAACGAAAAAATCTCCACGCATCGTGGGAATAGCAATCAATCCTTCGCCAGTACTTAGGGAGTATAAATAAGTCAAAAAACTTGACACTGAAATAAATTTTGTGGCTTTATTGACGATATAAAGTCCCTTAGCAATAGAATTGACTATTCTAACGGAAGTAAAAGATCCTGGACCTGAAGAAAATATCAGTTTTTCTATATCTCTATTTTCGTTATTCTCTATTGCCTCTTGTATAAAACATAATATATTATCGGCAACTTCTCTTGTTTCAGTAATTTTGTATATTTTACTAAAGGTGTTTGTGTATATATGACATTCTTTTAAACGAAGGAAAAATGATAATATCACTGTTTTCGCAATTGTACGTCGATATATTTCGAAATATTCGCAAGAACGTCTTCGCTTGGAAGAGATAATTTTTCGTCTCCAGCAGAATTTCTTAGTATACATTCTTGCAATATCCAAGTTTTTATTTTAGCGTCCGATAAAATGTTGGCAATAGTATATAAATCGTTTTCAGAAATAACTCTTGGATCAAGTGTTGTTCTTATTTCAAAATTAACATTGGATTTGACGAGCTTATTAAAACTATCCTTCGCAAATTCTCCGGATCTAGGAATCTGAGTTACTTTTTCATAATTTTCAAACGAAGTCTTTATGTCAAACCCAACCCAATTCACGATGGGCAATATTTTAGCAAAAGCGTCGGGGATTATCCCAGAGGTGTGGATTCCAATTAAAAAGCCTAAATCCTTTGCTTTTAACATAGACTCTTTTAAGTCAGTTTGTAAAAGCGGGTCGCCGCCAGAAAAAACTACTGCGTCTAACAAGCCTTTTCTAGACTCTAAAAATCTAAGAACATCATTAAAATCTTCATTTCCGGGTAAATTAAAATCCAGAAAATCCGGATTATGGCAATAGACGCACCTCAGAGGACAGCCTTGGCTAAAAATTACCGCGGATAACTTTCCGGGGTAATCCAATGTTGAAAATTTTAATAATCCGCCGATTTTCATTTTGGAGGCATTGTTAAATTTTGGAAATATTCAATCATTGCAAGCAAACTAATTGTTTCAGTTTTATTGGAACCAAGAGATCGAATGCTTATTGTTTTTTCAGTTTTTTCTTTCTTCCCGACTATTATTATTGCAGGGATTTTTTTAACCGAATGAGCTCGAATTTTGTAATCTATTTTTTTGTTTTCTATATCTAAAATAGTTCTAAATTCAGAGTTATTTAAGGCAAGTTGGATTTCTTTCGCATAATCGGCAGAGTCTTCGGATATGCTAGCGATCGCGATTTGGAGCGGCGCTAGCCAAAACGGAAACTTACCGGCATAATGCTCTATGAGAATTCCGATAAACCTTTCAAGAGAACCGACTAAAGCCCTGTGAAGCATCACGGGTTTTTGTTTCTGTCCATTTTTGTTTACATAATAAGTCTCGAATCGTTCCGGCAGAACAAAGTCTACTTGCAACGTTCCGCATTGCCAGGCTCTTCCAAGGCAATCTTTCAAAATAAACTCTAATTTTGGCCCATAGAACGCCCCCTCGCCTTTATTTATGGAATAAGACAGTCCTGCGGCATCTGCCGCTTCTATGAGCGACTTTTCGGCTATATCCCAAACATCGTCTGATCCGGCTCGTTTTTCCGGTCTATCGGAAAATTTTACCGCTATATCGTTAAATCCAAAAGCGGCATAAACTTCTTTTAGCGCTGAGCAGATATTTTGAGTTTCAGAGATTATTTGATCCGGTCGGCAAAAAACGTGGCCGTCATCTTGCATAAAAGCTCGTACCCTCATTAGTCCGTGTAGCGAGCCTGAGGTTTCGTTTCTATGGCACAGACCAAACTCTGCCATTCTAATAGGGAGATCCTTATAACTTTTTACCGAGCCGTTTTTGTATATTATTATATGTCCTGGGCAATTCATAGGTTTTATTGCCATTGTAACGTCTTCATCTTTAACTATAAACATATTTTCTTGAAACTTATCCCAATGGCCAGAGGTTTCCCAAAGGGATTTATTCATAAGCTGCGGGGTTTGGACTAAATAATATCCGTATTTACGAATGACTTTTGCTATATGATCTTTTATTATATTAAAAAATATACAACCGTTTTTTAGCCAAAAAATATTACCAGGGGCGTGGTCGTCGATATGAAATATTTCCAATTCTTGCCCTAGCTTTCTGTGATCCCGTAATTGGGCTTCCTCAAGCAACTTAAAGTATTCGTCCTTTTCTTTTTTGTTGAAAAATGCTGTCCCGTATATTCTTTGTAGCATATCCTTGGAACTATCGCCTCTCCAATAAGCTCCGGCCACAGAGGTTAATTTAAAGGCATCGGCGGGGATATATGAAGTATTGGAAACATGAGGACCACGGCAAAGATCGACAAAATCTCCCAGCTTATAAACGGTTACTTTTTCGCTTTGGATAGAATCTAATATTTCCAATTTGAAAGTCTGACGTTTTTCTTTAAACAGATTTATAGCGTCTTGTTTTAGAATCTCAATTCTTTCGAATTTCAATTTTCTATTTATAATTTCTTTCATTTTTTCTTCGATTGATTCAAGATTTTCCGTTGAATAAGGTTTTTGAGACTTTATATCGTAATAAAATCCATTTTCAATTGAAGGGCCAATCGCTAATTCGACATTCTGATCGATTTCCCAAACCGCCATAGCCAAAACATGAGCAACGCTATGACGCAGGATATTTAATGCCTCAGAGTCGGTTTTCGTTATTATTCCTATTGTATCGTTTTCTTGAAGAATTGTCGTAAGATCTGCTAATTGACCATTAATATTAGCAACAATAGCTTGGCTTTTTATTCCTAATTTTAAAGCGAGATCAAAAGCGCTAGCGTTTAAGGCAAGTTCTATTTTTTCGTCGTTTCTCAAGTATACAATCATAATGAAACCCTCTTTATAACTATTCGATTACCTTTGGAACGCAGAACATATCAAATTTTTTGTTTTTTGTATTTGTCAATAACTCTTCTTTTGTATTAGATATATCCTGAATATCTTTTCTCTCGGGCGTTTTATCAGCCTCGCTAAAATTATTTACTTCAATGGTAGATACGTCTATTTTGGTAAGTTGGTCTATCCAAGCAAAACTGCCGTTTAACTTTTCTAAAAAAACATCTTTTTTATCGTCTTCTATTTTTAACTTCGCCAACTTGCAAATTTTCTCCAATTCTTTATCGGTTAACATTAATAAGCCTACGACATCACGAGATTCTAAGATTTTATAGTAACATAACCGCAAAAGGCGTACAAGTTTTATATAAAAAAGGGAGGTGGCTCGGGGCGGGCGGGTGGCCAGCGAAGCTGGCGAGGCGCCTCCCGCCCTCACAGGCCAAATGGCCTGTGAGGGACCAATTTAAACAACAAGAAAAAGCTAAACTTCTAAATTACATTATTTTTTAAAGCATTTCGAATTATATCTAAAGTCGTTTGAAAAAAGACCGAAAAACTCATAAATATTAATATATAATAACGAAAGTCCACGCCGGAGTTTTATGCAAATTATGCTTGTTAATATAAAAAGATTTTGGGATTCGTTTTATGTATCTTTTATTCAAAGCGGTTCTTTTTATAGGTTCTCGCTTGATAAGAGAAGCGGCGTTTTTTCAGACGAAAAATTTATAATGGATCCTTGGCCAGGAGATATTTTAAACGGAAAAAACATATTAAATGGAAAAATAACTACGGAATTTTCAACAGTTCCCTTCGAAATAGAGGAATTTTTAACATACAAACAAATATGCTTGGATTTCCGCGATTGCGCTAAGTATGCCAATAGTTTTTTCTGGATGAGAGATCTTCAAGCGATAGGGGGAAATAGCGGCCGGAAACGAGCTAGAAAATTTATATCTATTTTTATAGAAAATTATAGAAAAGAAAAAAGGTTTTGGCAAAAGGATCCTCAATGGAATTTAGCCGTCTTGGGCGAGAGATTATGTTCTTGGATATTTTCGTATTCATTTGTCGTCTCTGGAGCGTCTGACGAATTTCGAAAAAACTTTTTGTCCTCATTATGCGAGCAATATTCGCATCTTTTAAAAAGTTATAGAATTGAAAATAATCCATATTCCAAAATAGTAATTTTAAAAGGGCTAATATTTTGCCAATTCGTAATGAAAAACGTAAATCTAAGAATTTTAAGAAAATTAATACGCGAATTAAAAGATGCCATCGAGCAAAGCTTCGATCAATACGGAATGGTTGTCTCAAGAAATCCTTTGGAACAATTTGACCTATTTAGAAGCCTTATAGAGATAAGGTTTATCTCAAAAAATCTCGACTTAGGATTACTGAATGACTTTCTCTCTAACAAATTATCCAAAATGGCCTCATGCGTAAGACTTCTTAGGTTTGGAGACGGGGGATTAGCTCAATTCTCCGGGGATTTTAAATCTTTAGAATCGTTCATGATTCTCACGCGACAGCTCATAGACACAACTGTTTCTGTAGTGGATATTAAGACTAACGGAACAAACATAGCCACAGGATTCGATAGATTAGCAACAAAGAAATCCATAGTAATCGTAAATACCGCCGTTTCTAACTTGAAGTCTAAATTTAATCGTTTCAACGAGCCGGGAATTAATATTTTCGATTTTGAAGCTAGCTTTGGAATGGACAGGGTTATTTATAGATCCGACATATCCATGTTATTCGACGGCTTCAGAATCAAAGCTAATAAAAACTCTCGAAGTTTCTCAAAAAAAGAAATAAAAGGAGACGGAATATTTTTCGAAGGAGAAATAGAGAACAACACAAATAACTTATCATTTGCCATTAGAAGAGAACTATTTGTAAACGCAAACAAACTTCAAATATCCGGAACCGATTTTGTGTCTATGCGAGAGAAGTTCGTAAGCTTTATAAGATTCGTTCTAAACGAGAAATGCAATATTAACAAAGTCAACGATAAATTGGTCTTAATATCAATCGGGCAAAAACAATATAAGCTAAACATTATAATGGGGCAAAACATTAAAAGCATAATAATCAAGGACGATTTTACTTACCCATCCATCGAGATCGAGATTGAAAATTGTAATTTTGACAATATTCAAATAAAATGGGATATAGAGCAAATGGAAATCTGATATTATGACAACCGCTCAAAGCTTTATACTTTTTGGCAACGATAGCTTTAAAAACTTGGAAAAAGCTTTTGATTTAGCAATAAATTATATGAGCAAGAGCGGCCCCATAGATTTAGAAAAGTTGATAAAACACGTAAAAAGCGGCTCTTATCCTAATTTTCTGTTATTACAAAAACCTGAAAATTCTAATGAAATTTCTGTCGACGAATCTAGAAAGGCAATAGAGTTTTTGTCTCAAAAACCTTCAATAAACGGGAATAGGGCCGTAATTATAGATTCTGCGGATCTTATGTCTAAAAATGCGGCAAACGCTATGTTAAAGATATTGGAAGAGCCTCCTTTCGACTCTATTTTGATTTTAACTACTAAAAAATTAATGAGCATTCTCTCGACAATACGTTCTAGATGCATAAAAATAAAAGTTAAGATCGATGACGCTTATATACGCGATTGCGATGATTTTGGAGACTATGCGGAGAAAACTCTTAATATTTCGGGAAATGAGCCGCGCATATCATTCATAAAAATGTCGGCGGCTTTTCTTCAAAACAAAATGAAAAATATTCCCGAGTTTTCGAAAAGTATTGAAGCCTCGGACCTTGATTTATTCTGTGAAATATGTCTTTTATATGCGTATTTTCGTTTTTATAAGAATTTAGATTGCAATATTGCCAATACCGTTTTGAGAATGCAGGAATTATTATCTGTGGCCAAAAACACGTATCCTGATAAGCAAAACCTCATTACGGCAATTTGGCATATATTAACCCCAGTTTTCTAAAGCAAATTACGCTTCAATTATGATATCAGACAATATTAAGAATGAGTTATAATATCACTGATTTTTTGTTACGCTTAGACTCAAGCGGTTTGGCAGATGTTTAGATAAAAAATGATAATAAAAGCTATATGGAGATCCATTGTGTTTATTACTATATCAGGGGGCATTTTCATGGCTTCTTTTGGCGTAAGAATTCAAAAAGCTTTTTATGAAAAAACCGAAATTATCGTAGCCGAATATGAAGAATAGGCCTTTTTCGAAATTAAGCTTATAGATATTGTTCCCGTATTATAAAGACCAACATTAAGTTCAGCTGAGAAGCGAATCGCGATAGGGCTTCATATTTCTATTAAATTAACTCAGAAGTAAAATTATTCCGCATTAATCTAACTTTGCAGCTTTCTTTTCTCGTTCTTGAAAAACAATCGGAAAAATAGAAGCTTTAGCATAGGAAGAGATAAAAGGGTTGGAATCCAATACATCTGGTTCAAAATATAAATCTTTGCTTCCTTTAACAATAGCGAATACGCGCAAAATAATCCTAATGCGAAACAGTCTAAAACGCTGAATTTCCTATGACTGCATAGCATATGAGCTATTGAAAATCCTAAAATCTTATAGTATGTTTTTATTAAATATTCGTCTTTCGTATAGCATGCCAAGCCAACTTTATACAATATAATTACCAAAAAAGTCGACATTGCAAGTATAATAGATAATCTTTCATTTTCTGTCAGCTTTCTCGTAAAGCGAAAGAAGGAAAAAACGACAAAAGCGGAAATTAGCGGGGCGGCAACTATGTCTATTGTATAATGAAAAGAACAATAAACCTGAGCATAACCTCCGCAAAATAGTATTGCCATTGGCAAAGATTTTAATAACGAGCTTTTGTATCTGAATAATAACCAAATATAAAATACGGATGAAATTTGCATATGCCCGCTAGGAAAAGCTGATCCTTCAAGCATAGGATTTGGCAAAGGTATGAATGGCAAAACGCTTTTTAGCAGAGCGTTCAAAAATCGAGTCAACATTACAAGTAATAAAATGTATTTTAAATCTTTTTCTTTGAGAAAAATGTATAAAACAGAAACCAATACTTCTACAGTATATGGCTCTATTAGGTTTAAACAACCGTGGATAAAACAATCAAACGGCATATCTCACTCCCCGAAATATGTTAGTTTCCTATTTATAATTTAATTCTTATCCCATTCGGTTATATGCGCAATAAAAAAGGATTAAATTTTGTCTTTTTGGGAAATGTGAAACAAATATTTAAACGCCGGGAGAAAAATCCCTAAGAAAAACCATTTTGCTTGTTCCAAAATATGGTATAATATTTTCGTTTCATTACCTACGCATATTATGAGTATTCCTAAAAGAATACATATGCTCTTAATTGTCTGCGATATAGTTGAACTAAAACCGATCTTTTGTTTTAATTCCTCAAAGAATATCCTAGATAACCCAAACCCTATTATTATATAATAAGCCATGAATATATGCCAATGAACGAAGCCGTTTATAAAATACAAGCCTAATATTATAACGGCAGAGAAAAGATTTATTGTGAGAAATATTCTGGATATATCTTTATCTTCTATAAACTTGCGATAAATAAATATACATAAACAAGCGAAAGGAGGCGTTAACAATACGTCTCTTGCATAGTGAAATCCTTTATATACAATATTCCATCCGATCGCAGCGAGGCTTAAAAGCGAAAAAATTCTTATTATTGGTTTCTTGTAAGTCGAGAATATCCATAAAAAGAATACGGAATTAAAATTCATATGTCCGCTAGGAAATCCGTATCCTTTCGCTGGACAACTTTCCGGAAGCGGAAATTTAAACGCGTATTTCAATAATACGTTGTATATCATCGTAAAAAACAGCAAATATATGAGTCCTGAAGAATCGTATTTTTTAGAAAAAACAAATAATATTATAGCTAAAACCGATATAAAATACGGGTTCCCAATGTAAGATAGCAAATTCGATAATTGCTCGATTATCATACTTTCAGATATTAGTTATCAATTTAAGCGAAATGTTTAGCTTTATATCATAACGCAAAAAAAGTTAAAAAACAAAATATGTTATCCCGAAGAATGTCTATTTATAAAATAAAGCTTAAGTTTTTATTCCCAATAAAGTATAGACATTATTCTTTATAGCCGCATCAAATTTTAATTTAATTTCGCTTAATTTTTTATAGTTTGCCTTAAACGATTCTTCATAGATCTGATAATTATCTTTATACCATTTAAACTTGAGCTCTAGCGACATATAGTCATTAATTCCCGATAATTTATCGCACAATTGAATTAATTCTATGTAATCGTTTATTTTTACTCCGCTCAGCGCCTTCTCAATTCTGTCGGCTTCAAAAGCGTCTCCAGCGCAATACTGAGTAAAATAAGACTTCAGAGCAAAATTTGGGAAAGGATGGGAAACGCAAATTTCGGCAATGTCTGGATATTTTAGTTTAGTCAATTCATATCCTATTCTTGGATGTTTGTAAATTTCGGGTTTTGATAGAAAGAACTTTCCGATATCGTGCATTAGTCCATATAAAAAGGCTTTCTTAGGATCTAGATTTTCCGTCTTGGCCGCGATTGTCTTAGCGGCGAACGCTACGGTTAAAGAATGCTTATAAACGTTCTCCCCTTGCTTGTCTTTGCTATAATTTTCCGGTAAGAAAGATTTAAAAAGCTCTATCGCTTCTTTCATTTTGTAGTAAAAGGCCCTATCGGATTTCCGGATATAAATTGTCTAATATACGGATTGTCGGAAGAGTTTAATTCCTTATTATTCCCTTCCCATATTATTTTGCCGTTATACAAAAGCCCGACTCTATCGCTTATGTATTTTAAACTGTTGATATCGTGCGTAATTGACATTGCCGAAATTCCTAACTCTTTCGTACATTTTACTATAAGCTCGTTTATTGTCCCACTGGTTATCGGATCAAGGCCGGTCGTAGGCTCGTCAAAAAATATAATGTCGGGATCCGTGGCTATCGCCCTGGCTAAAGCTACTCTTTTCTGCATTCCTCCGGATAATTCAGAAGGGAAAAGAGTCGAGACAGTTTCGTCTAAATTGACTGCCTCTAGCTTCTCAAGAGCTATTTTATACGCTTCTTTTATAGGTCTTCTATATCCGTAAACTAACCCAAACGAAACGTTGTCTATAACGTTTAAACTGTCGAAAAGAGCTCCTCCTTGATATAAAACTCCACACTTCAATAACGTTTTAAGCATCTCTTTTTGAGGAATTTTCGAAATTTCTTTTCCGTTAATTTTTACTGAGCCAGAGTCATATTTTATTAGATTTAAAATGCATTTAATTAAAACGGACTTTCCGGTTCCCGAGCCTCCCATAATGACATAAGACTCTCCCTTTGATATGTTTAGCGATATTCCGTCGAGGACTTCTTTATTTCCAAAGGACTTTTTTAAATCTTTAACTTCTATAACAAAATTCATAATAAATCGCCTAGTTAGAATAAAACAAACGTCAAAACGCAATCCAAAAGCAATATTAATATAGAAGACGCAACAACGGAATTAGTTGTGGCTCTCCCGACTCCTTCCGCTCCTCTTTTTGAAAAGTATCCGTGATAGCATCCCATAACGCATACTATAAATCCAAAAACTGAGCCTTTTATAAGTCCCGATATTATATCCCAGGCTGTCATTGACGAAAATGTGTTATGAATATAATTTGCGGCGTTAAAATCAAGATAATGAACGCAAACTAAATATCCGCCTAGAATTCCTATAATATCGTCAATAAAAACTAAAAACGGCAGCAATAAAGTCCCGGTTAAAATCCGCGGGAAAACTAAATATTTATAAGAGTTTACCGATAAAGTCGTCATAGCGTCAATTTGCTCCGTGACTTTCATAGTCCCAATTTCTGCGGTCATCGACGCTCCAAGTCTCCCCGCGACCATAAGAGCCGTTAAAACAGGTCCGAGCTCTCTTGTCATGGCGATCATAACAACGGACGGAATTCCGCTTTCGGCGGTAAATTGGGAAAACCCGGCATAACACTGAAGAGCCATAGCCATCCCGGTAAAAATAGCCGTCATCCCGACGACGGGAAGCGAAAAATATCCTATTTGAATCGCCTGATTAGCGATTTGTCTCCAGTAATAGGGAGGACAAACTCCGGCAGATATCGTTTTAACTAAAAAAAAGGAAATACTTCCAATAGAAGTTAAAAACGATATAAACATTCTGCCAATCTTTTCCAGAAACTTCGCAACAACCATAAAAACAAAAAGAAAACTATAAGTTACTTTACATATTATACAAAAGAGATTAAAAAACGAAAATGTTTCTCTATTTATACAAATTGAAAATAGGAGGCGACTCGGGGCGGGCGGGTGGCCAGCAAAGCTGGCGAGTCGCCTCCCCCAAATCAGGCTTAACTGCCTGATTTGGGACTTAACAACTTTATATCTCTAATTTCAGTTTTTATTAGCTAGGAACAAAAAATACTTGAAAACAGGCTAAAATCCGTATACGCTACTACTTAGGAATATTCTTAAGCGAGATTTTATTGGCAAAAATTGTCGTTAAAAAACGGACTAATGCACCGTCGAACATAGCTTTAATAAATGAAAATATAAAAGCCGAAGAAGTGAGATTAATAGGCGAAGACGGGCAGACCGTCGGGGTTGTAAAAATTCGAGAAGCCCTTAACATGGCCGCAGCGGCAAATCTTGATTTAGTCGTAGTCGCTGAAGAATCAAGTCCTCCGGTATGTAAAATTCTTAATTACGGAAAATATAGATATGATTTACAGAAGAAAAAGACTGAAGATAAGAAAAAACAAAAAATTGTAGGGATAAAAGAAGTTCAATTGAGGCCTTTTATTGGAGAAAATGATTTGTTAATAAAATGTAAATCTATAAAGCGTTTTATAGAATCGGGAAACAAAGTCAAATTGGCGTTGAGATTTAGAGGCCGCGAGCTGAGTAGACAAGAGTTAGGTTTTGAGATTGTAAAGAAAGTTTTAGACTTTTGCCAGGATTTTGCGAAAGAAGAAAATTCTCCCAAGTTAGAAGGATCTATGATTTTGACAATTTTAACTGGAAAATAGAAAGAGGAACGATATGGGAATATTATTGGCGATTCATGTTTTAGTAACGATTTTTCTGATATTAATCGTTTTGGTTCAAAAGAACGAAGGAGGAAGCTCTTTATTCGCAAGCAGCGGCTCTGGAGGAATGTTTAACGCAAGGGGAACTTCTAATATTTTAACAAAAACAACTTGGGTATTAGCTTCTATATTTTTGATAAATTGCGTTTTAATGGCGGCGATAGAGTCGGCGAAAATAAAAGAAGTTCAAACGGTTATAGAAAATAAGCAACCTACAAGTGCCCCCGTGCCAAATGATCCAGAAGGATAAAAACAGTGCAATTTCCGAAGATTTTGCTGACTGAGGATATTAAAAAAATAATTCCTCATAGATATCCTTTTTTGATGATTGACAAAGTTTTTGACGTGGCAATCGGGAAATCCTGCTCGGCATGTAAAAATATCTCAAATAATGAGTGGTTTTTTCAAGGCCATTTTCCAAATTATTCAATAACCCCCGGCGTTTTGATAATAGAAGCTATGGCGCAAGCTGCGGGAGTTTTGGCTTTTTTAACGTTAATAAAAGAGAAAGTTTGTAAAATGGGAGGATCTGAGTTTGTGTATTTTACGTCAATTGAAAACGCAAAGTTTAAAAAACCTGTCGTCCCCGGAGACGTATTAAAAATCCTCGTATATATTACTCAAAGACACGGCAATAAATTTTGGAGATTTAACGCAAAGGCTTTTGTCGAAAACGAATTAACCGACGAAGCGGACTTCAGGGCTATGATTCCGGAAGCTAAAAATGATTAGTAAATCCGCGACAATACATCCTACTGCGATTATTGCCGAAGGGGCAATTGTAAAAGATGGGTGTTTTATCGGCCCATATTGCTGCGTTGGAGAAAACGTTATTCTTAATGAAAATGTTCGCCTAGAATCTCATGTCGTTATTTCCGGTAATACTAGCGTTGGCTTCGGAGTAACTATATATCCTTTTGCGTCTCTTGGCCAAAAACCTCAAGATTTAAAATACGACAACGAAAAATCTAATCTAGAAATAGGCAAAAATACCGTAATTAGAGAATATGTCACTGCCAATATCGGAACAAAGGGCGGTGGCATGTTGACAAAAATCGGAGACAATTGCCTTATAATGGCGTATTGTCATGTCGCTCACGATTGTATGATAGGGAACAACGTAATACTTACAAACGGCGTCAATCTGTCTGGACACGTTAATATCGGAGATTTTGCAATAATTGGCGGAATGTCTGTCGTAAAACAATTTGTCAGAATCGGAAAGCGCGCAATAATCGGCGGATATTCAGGAATTGACAGAGACGTTATTCCATATGCCCTTGCCAGAAGCGACAGAAACGCGACAATTAGAGGATTAAATATAATAGGATTAAAACGCAATGGCTTCGATATTGATATAATAAAAGAAATGTTAGACGCGTACTCGGATATATTCTCTATTAAAAATTCAGGTTCTCAACTTATAGAAAGAATCGAATTGGCAAAAGAAAAGTATATTGACAATAAATATGTTATGGAAATAATTGAATTTATAAAGGAAAAATCAAAAAATCCTCTATGCACGGAAATCCCAACTGACGAATCGCAATAAAAAATTTCTTTTCAAAGATTTATGTTTTAAGAAGCTGAATTCACAACAATAAGTTCTCTTTTTGAGGAATGGATTATACAATGTATACGCGATAGTTAGATTGATAGCATAGGGGGTAGAGTAATGAAAGCTAAAGAAGATCCTACTAGGAATAAGGCTTAACGAAGTCAGGAGCGGCGTTAGGGTACGTATTACATCTAGCGGACGCGAGCCGAATAGAGAAGAGCCTAGAATACAAAATAATAGTAACGAAAGAAGAAAGTGAATGTATAGAAAGATATAGGGAAGCAAAAATAGAATTTGATAGGGCGGAGCAATTGATAAACGGGGAGGTAATAACTAAAAATATTATGCTGTTTATGCAAGCGAAGGAGCATGAGTTGCAAGCTGCGTAGAATCTAGCGGGATATTATCAGCATAGGGCAATGAGCTACAGGGAAAAATACGGACCATTAAAAGAAGAGGAAAACAAAAATAGAAAGCAATAAATCCGGAACGGCAGAGAAAAACAAAACAAATTAATGAAAGGAAAAATAGGAAATAAGGAAGATAAACAGGAAATAAAATTCTGCAAACAAGCATTTCTTCTACTTGCAGAGGAAGAAAAGAAATTTAGGGCGGGGGAGTGAATAAGAGCGGAAAGCTTTTATAAATAATGCGAAAACGTTAATATATAATATATATGTTAACGACGCGTCTATATTTTAGAAAACTTTATAAAAAAGGTAGTAATTATGCCAATATTACTTCGCTCGAACTGTGAAGGTATGTTGCGCTTCGTAATCCAATAAAAGCTTATTTGCCTCGTAAGGCTGAGATT
>JAITTR010000069.1 GCA_031286725.1 Holosporales bacterium
AATTCTATCGCATAAATACTTCAAACTTAATCCAATAGACGATATTATCGGGGTTCAGATTTGCGGAGCGATAAAAAATATAATAGCCATCGCCTGCGGGATTTCTAGCGGTTTAGGAATAGGCCAGAATACTCAATCGGCAATTTTAACGTTTGGGCTTAAAGAAATGAAAAAATTGGGGGAAAGACTTGGAGCGAAGGAAAAAACGTTTTACGGATTATGCGGCCTTGGAGATTTGGTTTTAACGGCTTCTAGCGACCTTTCAAGAAACAGAATTCTCGGGAAAAGAATAGCGAACGGAGAGAAAGTTTCCGTTATCTGCGATACGAAAAGATCCGCTTGCGAAGGGTATGACACGTTGCGTCAAGTTATTGAACTATCAAAATTAAACGAAATAGAAATGCCAATCTGTCAGGCTGTTTTTAACATTTTATTTACTGACGCAGATCCAAAATCGATTTTAAATGCGTTTTGACAATATATTGCCAATAGAAAGAATCTCAATCTTAACAAGACTTGTCCTTAAATATTGTATTAGTATAGACATAGTCGAAGCGGTAAAATTAGCAAAAGAGCTTGCCGCAGTTATAGACGAATTAAACTATTTCCAAATAAATCGAAATAAATTTAGCTCAGATTTTCTTTCTTTTTTCCCGGAACATTGGAAAAAAAGAACACAATTTTTGCTAATAATAACGAAATATTGGCCGGAAATTTTAAAAGAACTAGAGAAAAGCGATATTATTCCTGAAAAGAAATCCTTATATTTTGAAAACAAAAAATATAATTGTTACGCAAACGGACTTTCCGATTATTTGGACGTTGCGTCAATAAAAAATAAATTTTCGTTTTTGGAAGCCGACGATATATTTCAGGAAACTAACTTTATACTAAAAATAATTTTAGAAAACCCGCTTCAAACTATATCTATAGTTTCTCCGAATAAGTCGTTATACGAAATATTAACTTTGAGATTTTCTATTGAATATATAGAATATACTTCATATATAGAAAATTATAATAGAAATAATGAATATTCTATGGAATTCCTTGCTCAAGTCGAAAAATATTTTGGAGATTTTGGCGAAATATATAGAAATGATTTCGATAAATTAATAAAAGAATTGTTAAATTATTCTTTTCAAGAGAAAATAAAAAATAGAATTTCTATAATAAATATTAGCGATATTAAATATTGCTTTGACGATATTATAATTTTATCCTCAATGAATGAGGATTACTGGAAAATAAGATATAAAGGAGAATATTGGCTGCATAGAGCTATTAGAGAAAAAATAGGGCTAAATAATTATGAAAGCTCAAGAACGGCAATAGAAGATAATTTTTATAGCGTATTTAATGGAAAATCCAGAATATTCTTTACAAAAACAAAAGAGGTAAAAAGTTCTATACTGGCAAAGTTTGAGGCCAAATGTAAAATGAGCGGCACTCAAATAAAAATTGAGAATTTACCTCACGAGTATTCAAATTCAGAAATTTCGAACAATTCTTCTATTGAAAAACTGTTTGAATTGCCTTTGGAGCTGAATTATAGAAGTATTGAGCTATTAATGAAAAACCCATATGCTTTTTTTGCTAAGGAAATGCTTTCTATTACCCCGGATAATGTCGATAGCGCTATGAAAGACTTTGCGATATCTTTTAAAGAGTTTATGTGCGCATACTATACTGATAACGACAAAATTCCTAAAATACTAAATAAAATAAAAGAAATAAATTTCTTTTATTATCAAAAATGTAAAAATATAGCGGATTGGCTTACTAAAAAAGAATTAGATTGCGGAACAGCGTTTTATAATATTTTGGGTAAGGCAAAATTTTCCGACTATTTCCCTGTTTATTTGTCTTCACATGCGGATAAAATAGAAATTTATAACGATTACTCGATATTAATATATTATAAAATGAAAAATGCTGAATCTATTAGAATAAAAGAAACAGACAGCTATCTTCTAACCCCAGTTCTTATTGCGGAAAAAGGAGGCTTTGAAGAAGATATTCCTCCGATAAGAGAAATTCAAATTTGGAGCATTTCTTCTTATGGAAAAGATCCTATTGATATAAGAACCACAGAAATCTCAAAGGAAACGCTTGTTGATTATGAAAAAAAGCTGGAAGATTATTTGGAGCATTATTTTTATAAAAAAGACGGTTTTGCTTATTTCGAACGTAGAAAACAAGAATATAATGGATATAAACATTTCGAAAGGAAAAAGTTATGAACAAAATAATAGCGGCGAATTGGAAAATGAACGGGAATATTTCGTTGTTAGATTCTTTTATGGACTCTATACATAACGAAAACTTTATATTGGCCGTCCCTAGCGTTTACATAGCCTATGCTGGCGAGAAAAGAAAAAAATTTATATTGGCTGCTCAAGATTGCTCTGTTTTTGAGGGATACGGAGCTCACACGGGAGAAATTTCAGCCGAAATGATAAAAGAAGCTGGAGCGGAATACGTAATCCTAGGCCACAGCGAAAGAAGAGCTACGTCTAATTTTGACAACGTGAATTCCGTTTATAAAAAACTTAATAACGCTATAAATGCTGGGCTAAAAGTTATTTTATGCGTTGACGAGGACTTTGAAAGCTTATTAGATCAAAAAACAAAAGAATTAATAAAAGGTAACTTAAATAAGATCGTTGTTGCGTACGAGCCTATGTCCGCAATTGGAACCGGGAAACTCCCGTCCGCAACGGACATAGAAACCGCCGTTTTAGATATAAAAAATAAGTGTTATAACGTAAAAACTCTATACGGCGGAAGCGTAAACGCAGAAAATATAAGAAAAATATTGGGAATTAATGTCGTCGACGGAGTTTTAATCGGCGGCTCAAGCCTACGCCTTGATGAAATTAAAAAATTCCTAACAAATTAACTTTTTCCATAAAACAATCGAATCTAAAAATAAAAACTTATAAGAAGAGATTTGTTTTTATAAATTTAGAGTTCTTTAGAAATAGATTTTTCAAATTGCATCCAGAAATCTGGTTTTGAAAGTCCGGGAAATATTGGATCTTTGAATTCTAGGCGTATAGTTCCCTTTCTCTTTTTAAAAGACCTTCTAGGCCAACATTTTCCAGAGTCGACAAATACTGGGATAACCGGAATCTTCA
>JAITTR010000001.1 GCA_031286725.1 Holosporales bacterium
GTTTTGACAGCGAAGATATAACGCATGTTTCCGGCGAGATAGATCCAATTTCGGATATAAATACTATAGAAACCGAATTGATGTTGGCAGATTTGGAAAGCATAGAGGGCAGACTATCAAATTTAGAGAAAAAAGCGAAAACGGGAGATAAAGGCGTAAAGGAAACGCTCGAAGTATTGCTGAGCGCATATGAAGTCTTGAAAAGCGGAAAGTTTGCAATAGAAACTGACCTCCCGGTTGATAAAAAGCAGATATTAGAGCAAGCTCAATTGATTACGACAAAACCTATGACTTATGTTTGCAACGTTTCGGAAACAGATATTTGCTCCGGTAACAGTTATACTCGAAAAGTTGGCGAAAGAGCGGGAAAATCGCCAGTAATTATCATATCCGCGGCTATTGAGGCAGAGATTGCCCTTTTAGATTCCGAAGAAGAAAAAAAGGAATTTCTCGAAAGCCTCGGCTTGTTTTCAACGGGACTTAGTAAAGTCATAAAGCAAGGATACGATCTTTTGGAGCTTATTACTTATTTTACCGTAGGTCCCAAAGAGGCGAGAGCTTGGACTATAGAAAGAGGAACAAAAGCTCCCTCGGCAGCTGGCGTTATTCACACAGATTTTGAAAAAGGGTTCATATGCGCGGAAACAATTTCGTGGCAAGATTATATAGACTGCAGTGGAGAGCAAAAAGCAAAACAATCCGGCAAACTTAGACTAGAAGGCAAAGAATATATAGTCCAAGACGGCGACGTAATGCATTTTAGATTTAACGTTTAAAGCAGTTCTTTAATTCATTATTCTTAAATGTTATTCTCAATTTGTTTGAATAAAGCAGAGAAACGAGTCTGCTCCAGTTAATTTGACAGAGATTAAAGAAAGGAGTCGCGAGGAAATATACCAAACGCTTGATTACTCTTCAATCTTTCCCTTAAAAAGCGTTTCTCTTTTTAGTAATAATTAGAGATCTTTGAAACTAAGCGAAAGTTTTTGTCCTGTTTATTATAATGTCCCACATCAAGCTTTTAGCGTGATGTTGATTGGAAGACGTATAGCTAATTTTTCGCGATGAGCGTTGCTACTCTACCACTCTTATACTAAATTAGGTTTTAAAGAATCATCTTTGTTTATTTTCTTAGCTCAAACATAAATAACTTCTCTTGTTCTAAGCTGGAATTAATCTCTCCCTTTTTTTGTATTGTAATAATAGAAGGTATGGCTAATCTTCTATAGGCGTAACAATAGCTATAGATTTAAGCAGTTTGGCGGTAGTATATAATATGTAAGCGAATAGAAAATATTGAGGAATTTTATGGAATGGTTATGTCCCAACTCGCGAAATATCGTCTGAGTCTAACCGAAGAAAGATTTGTGGGAGACTTTTTGCGCTAAGAGGTTTAGATATTAAGGAAATATCATTCCCGATGCTATAAGATCAAAAATTCACGGGATGTATAATATGGGGGGTTGAGTTATTGTCAAGAAGAAAAGTTATGTAGTATCTGCAAAAGAAGCCCACTCCAGAGATTGTATTAGGTAGGATATTAAGTTTGGGGGTTAAGTATGAACTAGAGCTGAATGGAGTGAAGTTTTAGTTATATATTCCATGGAGGCGATAAATCTAAAGGTAAGCGAGCCAGTAGGGCGGCTTTATTCATCAAAGCTTAGCGCTTGGCAGATTTAATATTGATTCTCCGCAATTCTTATACAGAATTCATAGCTCGATTTGTCAAGGTGGAGAGCGAGCATAGCGAGCGGACCTTGACAAATCTCTCGGGCGGATATGGTATAATCAAAAAATACCATATTCGCCCTTCGAAACTAAAGCGAAGATAAGAAACTTAACAAAAACGTTTGATAAAGGATCTTTTTTTGTTTTGGATTGGCGTTAATTGTAAAATTGAAAATAATAAAATTATCGGTTTCATAGGGGCATAGACTGGGGAAATTTGCTAACATCCATAAACTGATCTCCGATAGACATAAATCTATCTCTTCTTTTTTTCTTTCTATCTTCCAGTTGTGTATTTTTCAAACCTTTTAAGTATTCTAGTAAAGCCGATTTTACGTTAGCAACGGTCTCCTCCTTATCCCTATGAGCTCCTCCTATTGGCTCTTGTATTATTTTATCTATTACGCTCAATGATAATAAATCGTCAGCGCTTAATTTTTGAGATTCAGCGGCTATCTCCGATTTCGTTTCGTCTTTCCATAAAATAGACGCACATCCCTCGGGAGAAATAACCGAATAGATAGAATGCTCTAACATTAAAACATAATCGGCCGTAGCCATAGCAATAGCTCCGCCGGATCCTCCTTCTCCGATTATAACGCTTATAAAGGGAACGTTTATTTGGAAGCTTTTTTCCATACATTTGGCTATCGCTTCGGCTTGTCCTCTTTCTTCAGATTCAAGTCCTGGAAACGCTCCGGAGGTGTCTATGAAAGATATGACCGGAAGAGAGAACTTATCAGCAAGATCTAATAGTCTATAAGCTTTCCTATAGCCTTCTGGCTTTGCCATTCCAAAGTTATGTTTCAATCTTGAATCTGTATCGTTTCCTTTCTCTTGCCCCAACACAACACAGTTTATTCCTTCAATTCTAGCGAACCCTCCTATAATCGCTAGATCATCCGAAAACGCTCTGTCTCCGGATAACTCAACGAAATCGGAAAACGCATTTTTAAGATAATCTAAAAACTTAGGCCTATCTGGATGCCTCGCCACCTGAACTTTCTGCAAAGGGGTTAATTTTTGATAAATCTGTTTTAAAATTTTGTCTACTTTTGCTTGCATCTTGGATATCTCATGAGCGACGTTTATATCGCCTATCTCAGACGCTTCTCGCAATTCTTTAATTTTTTTCTCAATAGAAAGAACTTGGCTTTCAAAATCTAGAACTTGCAAGCTAATCTCATTTTTGGAGGCCGGGGCCGGAAAGAAACTCAAAGCAAACTATGTTGTATTCCCGGGCGATGTGGGGCTCTGGAGAAAATGCTTTTTGAAAATATACTCGCTGAATGCTCTCGCTACCCATCATCCAATACTCCAAACAAATATGAGTCCATCTAACCGCGTTTATATTAGTCTATAAGAAACTGTGATAGAATGGAAGAGGTATTTTGCTCCATTTA
>JAITTR010000083.1 GCA_031286725.1 Holosporales bacterium
GTATCCTAAATATATAGGCGAGGAGTTGGTCGCCTATATTAAACCCAATCAATATTTAAGACTTAATAGTCTAAAGACGAGTTTTGAATATTCTAAACAATCAATCTTTAATTTTTAAAGGAGAAAATACAATGATTTATGTAACAAAGGAAATATCTATTTCTGAAATTATTTTAAAAGATAAGAGGCGAAAAATGGACTTAGATAATTCGTACTACAGTAAAAGAGAAGATAAATTAACGTCTACAAGATCTTTAGATACTATTCATAATAGCGCAACAAAAAAGTCTATGTTTAAGATGCTTACGATAAAATGGCCATTAACTAAACGTAAAGGATTACTTTGGACGAGAATCCGGCCACCTCCGAAACTTTATCACAAACATTTACTTAAACTTTTCGAAATTTTAATTGTAAGAAACAGCTCGTAAATAAAAACGAATTTGTTAAGGTATTCCAAAAGACTATGATACGAGCGGATTAAGAGCTCTACCAATTTAATAAACTCATATTATCAAGCTACAGCGGAAGCGTTACGATAAAACATGCTCCTTTGTAGACTTTTGAATTATGTGCGGTTATTTCTCCTCCGTGATCTATTATTGCATCTCTAGCGACGCTTAAGCCTAAGCCAACGTTTGCGGTTTTGTTTTGAGTCCTTGCCATATTCTCACTGAAAAAAGGAGAAAATATAGCGTCTAAAATCTCGTCTCGTATTCCAGAGCCGTCGTCTTCTAAGATAATTTCTAGCGTGTTTTCAAGTTTTGTAAACTTTATATATAAAGTTGTCGCGTATTTTTTGGAATTTGAGACAATATTCGAAAAAGCTCGCTTTAGAGAAACGTATTTCATTAATATTTCCATTCGTTTATCTCCTTCGATATGTATGCAAAAATTTGAAGAATTGTAATCTTTGGAAATTTCAAAAAATAAAGAAAAAAGATTCCTTGAACTAAAAGCTTCTTTTAATTGCTCGCTCGCATGCAACGTAAAGCTTCGCGTTATTTCTATCATCATGTTCACGTCTTGCTTTAACCCCAAAACCTCCGGAGTCTTGGGCATTAAAGACAGCTGTAGTTCCATTTTCGTAAGAGGAGTTTTTAAATCATGGGAGACGCCGGCAAGAGTTTTTAGTTTATTATTTAGCAACTTTCTAAAGTTAGATTTCATTTCACAAAATGCGACTCCGGCCATTTTTATTTCTTTTGCTCCTTCCGGAACAAAATTATTTGTATCGATTCCTTTTCCGAACTGTTCCGCCGCTTTCGCTAGTCTTTTCATAGGGCGAATTTGATTCTTAAGAAAAATAAAAGCTATTATAAGCAATACTATAGAAGAAGCTATTCCCCACCCTAAAACTATTGGAACAATTCGTGTGTATAATTTCTGTTTTTTAAAATATAGTTTATAAATATCGTTTTTATTATTAGATTGCAAAAATACCGCTATATCTTTATTTATAGGTTTTATATAAAAATCAGACAATTCTTTTTTTATTAAAGAATTTCTAAATATTCGATATATTTTTGTTCTTTTCGCTAAGCCTGTTTTTCTTAATTTAGAATTTTTTAAAACGAAAATACTTATATCAAAACTTTCCTTTATAGACTCAACAATACTTCCCTCGTATGAGTTGTCTAAGGCTTTTTGTATAACTTTAATATCCCCGGCTACTTGATCGGAAATATTGCCTATAACCCTATCAGTATACTTCCCGAAAAAAACGATGCCAAATATAAGCTGGGATAAAACGACTGGAGCGATTAATATCGTAAAAAATCTCGAAGAGATGCTTTTTGGCAATATTTTTTTGACAACGCGAATCATATTGTTAAATTAATTTATTTATCTGATAAAACGACTTGTATCCTAATATAATAGAGCCTTATATAAAAACGTAAAATTAATTTCTATTATGCAAAAATCATTATTTTTGTTGACTCTCGCAATTCCTTTTGTTTTGACTTCTTGTAAAGAAGAAAAAAGAAAAGTAGATTTGTCTATTGACGCGATGACTACGGGCAATCTAATAAAAGACATTATAGAGGAAATAAGAAACAATTACGTAGACGAAATAACTAAGGAAAAACTAGAAGAAGGAGCAATTAACGGAATGTTATCGTTTTTGGACGATCACTCTATGTATATAAGCCAAGACGAGTTTGACTCGTTTAATAAAGTCACTAGGGGAATATTTCTAGGGGTTGGAATAGAAATAAAACAGTTGAAAGACGGCATAGAAATAGTTTCTATAATTGACGATAGCCCAGCTATGAACGCCGGTTTACAGATTTCGGATATCATAACTCAAATAGACGGAAAGGACATCAGCTGTCTTGCAATGAAAGAAATTATATCGAAACTTAGTTCTGATTCAGCTTTGAAAGTACGGCTTTCCATAGTTAGAAATAAAAATGAAAAATTTGAAATTGATTTGAAGAAATCAATTATTCAAATACAGAGCGCAAAGTTGAGTTTTATTTCAGATATCGCGGTTATAAAAATTAGTCATTTTAACGAGGGAACAGTCGTTGGAGTAACTGACTCCATAAAGAAATTGATTAAAAATAAATCGACGGGGGTTATTTTAGATTTGAGAAACAATCCGGGAGGAATTTTGGAACAAGCGATAGACGTTTGCGCTCTTTTCCTAGCCCATGGAAAAATCGTTGAATTTCGATCCAGACATACTGAAGATTCGAGGGTAGTTTATGCCAAAGACGTTGATCTTTTAAACGGTCTTCCTATGGCTATTATTATCGATTCGAATACGGCTTCCGGAGCAGAGCTTGTAGCTGCGGCTCTTGGAGAAAACAAAAGAGCGATTATCATCGGCGAAAAATCGTATGGAAAAGGCTCTCTTCAAACTATCATCCCAATTCCTGGAAGAGGCGCGATGAAATTGACTACGGCTTATTTTATCAGTCCTAACGGCAATAATATCAATCAAGCCGGAGTTTCTCCAGATATAGAAATAGCGGAAGATATGACGTATAAAAAATTGGGAACCTCCGTTGATTCGGTTGTTCAAAGAGCTATCGATCTTCTCCATGGAATTTCCGTATTAAATGTTGTTCAGAAAAAAGCGGAATAAAATGAAACGAAATATTGTAATTATATTCTTTGTTTCATCTATAGCGCTGTTTATTTATACAAGATATAAGGAAAACTCTAATATAATCGAGGCTGATAATATCGATATAGTCGTGAGTGAACTAGAAAAGCGCAATGAAAAATCTCTGGTAGTTTTTGATTGTGATGATGTCCTTATAAGGTTCAAAGATAAGATATTGAACTATCGCAACAGATTTTATCTAAAAACCTGGATTATTATGAATTATTTTCTAATAGATAAAAAACTTAAAGATGATCTCTATAGCATAGTGTGTTTATCTGCGGAACCTGAATATGTCAACTCCAAGATGCCTAAAATTGTTAAGTCTTTGCAAAATAGATTTGTAAAGACTGTCGTCTTAACGTCAACTAATACAGGAGAATTAGGCAGAATCCCAGATATGGTCGATTGGCGAATAAAGACTTTAAAAAAGATGGGCTACTATTTTGGCAAAGGCTGGGAAGATCTCGAAAGCATAAAGTTTACTAACCTAAGAAAAAATAATCGCATCCCAGAATATAAAGACGGGATTTTGTTTGCATGCTCTTTAAAAAAATCCGTCGTATTAAATTCTTTTCTTGAAACCACGAAATTTAAACCAAACAAAATAATTTTTATTGACGATAGAAAAGACCATCTAATAGACGTCGGAATTTTAGCGAAAAAGTTAAATATAGATTATATCGGTATAAATTATATAGAATCGGAAAAGTCTAACTCTAATTCGGAATTTTCAATAAAAAAAGCTTTTTCGCAATTGAACAAATTGCGAAAAAACCATGTCTGGACAAAATAAATACACTTTTAGTACAATCCGCCTGGGAGCCTTGAGAAGGTTCGCTCTAATCCCATTTTGGTATCTTTGGCCTATCACTGAATTTTATTGAGATTAGGAAAAGACTTATTGTTTGCATTTATTAAAATGATTCCCAATCAAACAGCCTAGCGTAAATCTTGATTGGAAGAGGAGAACTCTCTCTAAATTAGTTAAAAAAGGCCTTTGTAGGTTATTCTAAGAGAGTTAACCCAATCACGCGGACACTTTTGTTCCCCCAATTTAGGTCTATATATTCCTATATGTCAGAGTATTTCCTAATCGTTTGATTAAAGACTGTCAAGCGACAGCATTAAAATAACTTAACTATGTTCTTAATATCAAACTATGAAAAATAGTATCTTCCTAAAACTTTTCAAGAAAATCTTCCAAGGCTGAAAGTTTCGCAACAAAACTATTTCAACATTAGTATTGCCCAAAACCTTGAATATCGTTGCATCCAGAATAAAACGGGTGAATGGATTCTAGTTCTTAGTAATGCTTTGCTTTTGATTAATTTAATGAGCACTATGTTAATATATTTTTCATTAAGCTGAGGCCATACTTTCTCTTATTTTCCTCGCAATTTATCCTTTAAAATAATTCCATAAACAGGTATTTCTTTACCTACATAAAGCATTGTGTGTTCTCCTTTTAAAATTAAAGATTGATTATAGAATATTAAAAACTTTTCATTCATAAATAACCTTAATATTAATGGAAGGATATGTAAGTTATAGTCAATGCTGGCAAAAAGAGTTAGGAGGCTGAGAATATAATATGTTATAATTCAAAAAGGTTGTTTTTATTCTGTTTGCAAAATTATGAGACGCACTTATCAGCCAAGCAATTTAGTCAGAAAAAGGAGGCATGGGTTCAGGAGTCGGATGGCGACTGTTGGTGGAAGAAGAGTATTGTCCGCTAGAAGGGGCAAAGGAAAGAAAAAATTGAGCGCATAATTTGAAAACGCAACGCATTCCTTGTACTATAAAGAAAAGATCTGAGTTTGTGAGGATATGCGAATTAGGGTCTTGGGCGAAAACTTATCTTATTTCCGTTGCATGCTATTCCTTGGGAAAGGATTCGTCAGTCGGATATACCGCTAGCAAAAAGATTGGAAAAGCGGTAAAAAGAAATAAGGCGAAAAGAAGAATGAGGAGTCTTGTTCGGGAAATGGCAGGAGAGTTTGAGGTTGGAAGTAGTTTTGTTTTCGTTGCAAATTTAAATACGGTAAATTGTAAATTTTCTGCTCTCAAATCTGATTTTTTGTATTGCATTAAAAAATCTATGAAAAGGGCTAAAAGAAATGAAAATTGTTAATGAGTTTTTTATTTTTCTTATAAGATTATATCAAATAATTTTTTCCTTTAAAAAGCCATGCTGTAGATTTTATCCTACATGTTCCGTATACGCTATTCAGGCGATAAGAAAATACGGAGCGTCAAAAGGAATTTTGCTTGTTATAAAAAGAATTATGCGTTGTAGGCCTGGGATTGGAAAAAATAAAAACTTTGGATACGATCCCGTCCCATAAGTTAAGGAGTTTTTAATATGTCGTCCAATAATAAAGAGTTAAGAAATCTAATGATAGCGATAGCCGCATTTATGGCTATTATGTTTGGATATAATTATTTTTTCGAAGACTATTCTCATAATTCCGAGTCTGTCGATGTTGAGGAAACCAGTAATAATTCCGAACAAGAATCAAACCTTAGCGAAAATGTATCTTTCGAAAAAATTTCGATAAAAGACGCTATTTCTCGAGCTTCAAGAATTTCTATAGAAAATTCAAACGTTATTGGATCAATAGACTTAAACGGCGGGATATTGGACGGCGTCTCTTTGAAAAATTATAAACAAACTACGGATGAGAATAGCGACAACGTTATGTTGCTAACCCCAAGAGGAACCGAAACGGAATATTACTATAGCATAAATTATAAAGATAAAATTAACGACCAGAATATTTCGGACAACGCCGTTTGGTCTATTATTGAAAATAGCGCGAATAAAGCGGTTATACAAACGAAAACTCAATATGGAGTAACTATAGAAAGATCAATAACTCTCGACGACGGATACGTCATAACAATAAAAGATAGAATAGTCAACGGATCGAATAAAGATATAAAGTTGTCGAAATCGGCGGATTTAATAAGAGCCAATCCTGTTCGTAATAATTACGCCGTTGTTTTCGAGGGATTAATTTGTAATTGTAAAAAAAGCGATGTTTCCGAAGTAAAATACTCCGATATAGGAAAAAAGGAAATATTACAAGACTGTAAGTGGATAGGATATACCGATATTTATTGGCTTTGCTCTTTGTTAAACAAACGCGACAAAAACTCTGCCATTAGCTATTCTAAACTAGGGGACGATTCGTATAAAATTTCTCTTTATTCTAAATCCGATATAAAAATAGAAAAAGAGCAAGCTATTGAGTTGAGCTATTCTTTGTTTGCCGGCCCTAAGGATATAAATTTACTTAAGAATTACGCGAAGAACTTGAAACTAGACAAGTTTGAAATGGCGATAGATTTCGGTTGGTTCTTTATGATAACCAAACCTTTGGTTCGTTTTATGGATTTATTGGAACGGTTGTTTTCAAACATGGGATTAGTTATATTGTTTTTGACGTTGCTTTTCAAGATTATAACCTATCCTCTTACGAAAAAGTCGTTTGAATCCGCGGCTAAAATGAGAGAAGCTCAACCCAAAATTGCCGCGATTCAAAAGATGTACGCTCACGATAAAATGAGAATGAATCAAGAAATGATAGCTTTTTATAAAAAAGAAAAAGTTTCTCCGCTGGCAGGATGTTTACCTATGCTTTTGCAGGCTCCTATATTTTTCTGTCTATATAAGGTTTTTTTCATTAGCATTGAAATGAGACATGCTCCGCTTTTCGGGTGGATTCGCGATTTGTCCGCTCCGGATCAGCTTTATATTTTTAATCTCTTTGGTCTTATTGATTGGACTCCGCCAAGTTTTCTTAAAATAGGAATTTGGCCTTTGATTATGGGAATTACAATGTTTCTCCAACAAAAACTATCTAGTTCCGTTAAAGAAAAAAACAACGCTGCCAAAACTCAAGAAATGAAAATGCAGGAAAATATGATGTTAATCATGCCGGTTTTATTTACGTATATTTGCTCCTCATTTCCTGTCGGCGTGATTGTTTATTGGACGATTAGCAACATACTTGGCATTGTTCAGCAGCATTATGCGAACACTCGCGTCAAAAAGTTATGAGAATAACGATGGGTTCTAAAAAACAAATAAACGTTGGTCAGGTAAAAATAGGAGGCGGAGCTCCTATTTCCGTCCAGACGATGACAAATACTAATACTGAAGATATCAAATCGACGATTGAGCAAATACGAAAAGCTGAGGGGTTGGGGTGCGACATAATAAGAGTCTCTTGCCCAACAAAAGAGGCAAGCTTGGCGTTGAAAGAAATTATAAAACAATCGAAAATTCCTGTTATTGCGGATATTCACTTTAATTATAAAAGGGCTTTGGAGGCAATTGAATCCGGGGCTCATTGCGTGAGAATCAACCCGGGAAACATTGGAGAGGCGGGAATGAAAGAAATAGTAAAATCCGCGAGGGATCATAATATCCCTATCAGAATCGGAGTTAACTCCGGCTCCGTGGAAAAAGACATTCTCAATAAATTTGGCGAGCCGAACGTCGATGCGTTGGTTGAAAGCGCAGTTTTAAATTCAAAAAAGTTAGAGGATTTGGATTTTTTTAATTTTAAAGTAAGCGTAAAGTCTTCTAACGTTTTGACTATGATTTCCGCATATAGAAAGCTTTCGAAAAAAATAGATTATCCTCTTCATTTAGGAGTAACGGAGGCCGGAACGCTTTTCCCAGGAACTATAAAATCGTCAATAGGAATCGGCAGTCTTTTAGCCGACGGGATAGGAGATACTATTAGAGCTTCAATATCTGGAAGCATAGAGGACGAAGTTAAAATAGGGAGGCAAATATTAAAATCTCTAGGACTTTTGAATAATAGCGTTAATATTATTTCTTGCCCTACTTGTTCTAGGACTTTAATAAACGTCATAGAAATCTCAAATGAATTAGAGAAAATTTGTGAAGATTTAAGAAAGAATCTGAATATTTCCGTTTTGGGGTGCGTCGTAAACGGTCCTGGAGAGGCGAGAGAGGCTGAGATCGGCGTCTTTGGATTTAAACCTAAAGTAGCTACAGTCTGTGTCAGAGGCTCCGAAATAGGCATATTTGACGAATCTGAAGTCATAAGAATTGTTAGGAACTTGATTAATGAATTTTGAAGAATCCAGGCTTGATAAGCGTATAAAAAGAATATACGGGAAATTAATTCCGCAATCTATGATAGAAATAGCCCTGAGAAATAAAGATATTTTGGTTAATGGAAAAAGGGCGAAAGCTTCGGATCAAGTTACAGAAGAAGACGAGATTTTTGTTCATCCTTTTGTTTCGAAAAGATTCGCTGACGTTTACTGTCATAAAAGAGAAAAAATAATAGATTATTCCAGATTCAAGGAACAATTCAAAAATATAATAATATACGAAGACAAAAATTTAATAATTATAAATAAACCCCCGGGTCTTGCCGTTCAGCTTGGAACTAAGACGAGACTGGCTGTAGACGTTATGGCAAAAGCCTATAATCCAGAGGCTAGGTTAGCGCACAGAATTGACAAAGATACTTCAGGGTTGAGCATACTAGCTAAAAACATAGAGACCTCTAGATATATGACTTATGCTTTTAAGAATAAGGAAATAAAGAAATCTTATTTAGCATTAGTGTCTGGAAAACTGCCAATGATTGAAGGAAGAATTAACAGGCCTCTTCTTAGGCATAAAGACAAGGTTATCATTGATTTTGAAAATGGTAGAGAGGCAATTACCGAATTTAAAACTATAAAAAACATTTCCAAAAATAGAACGTTAATATTAGCTTTTCCATTAACTGGAAGGACTCACCAAATCAGGGTTCATTTAGCCTCGATAGATTGTCCGATATTGGGAGACCTTAAATACGGTGGCCTGAATTTTAAACATTTATGTTTACATTCCTACGAAATTGAATTTTTTGATATAAGAGGCAAGAAAATAAAATTAAAAGCCAAAACTCCAGAATATTTTTTAAGAAGCTAGGTAATACGAACCCTAAAAAATTCTTTCAGAAACTCTAATAGGCTTTTATATTGATGACCTTTAGCGTAACTGTTAATAAATTCTATGCCGGCCAAAAGCGAAAGCTCAATTTCCGTTTCAAATCTGTTAAGGAAGGAACAACATTCTTTTAAGGCTTCAAAAGCATTGCGAATATTAAAGAAAATCACTGCGAAGTTTGTTAAGTCGCGCTAATTTCTCGAAGATTTTATAGAAGCAAACAATTTCGCGTAAGATATAATTTCAGAAATAGTTTGAAGGGTTTGATTAATAGTTTTGATTTTCATGCTCCCCCTCTAAAGACTTACTCTTCATTATCGGAATAACATTATTCATAAATATATGTCAATATATTGATTGGAGAAATGCTTTAACGCGCGACGAATTGCTTGTTAAGTCTTGCTCATATTCCCGCTTGTCGCAAGTATTTTCTTTTGTTAGACTTTGATTATTATCGTATTTTACATAGATTTCATGTTTTCTAATTTATCTAAGAAACTAATGAAAATATTCGACGGTATAAGAGGCCGAGGAATTTTAACTCAAGATATAATAGACTCGACGATAAGAGAAATAAGAATTTCGCTTTTAGAGGCCGACGTGGCTCTGAGCGTTGCAAGGTCGTTTACGGAAAATTTAAAGGAAACATTGAAAGGAGAAAAAGTTATTGGAGGCATATCTCCAGAGCAAACGATAATAAAAGCCGTATACGACGAGCTTGTAAGATTGTTAGGAACGGAAATGCCTGATCTGCAAAAACCAAAGTCTAGCGTATTAATCGCCGGTCTTCAAGGTTCTGGAAAAACTACTACGTCCGCGAAATTGGCGAAATTATTTAAAGAAAAATTCAAAAAAAGCGTATTATTAGTTTCTTTAGATACGTATCGCCCTGCGGCAATAGAGCAACTTAAAAAGCTAGCGTATAACAATAATATAGACTTCTTCGACAATTTTGATAATAAAGACGATCCTTTGTTAATAGCCCAAAAAGCGAACAATATAAAAGACAAATACGACATCGTTATATACGATACTGCGGGAAGATTGTATCTTGACGAAAAACTTATGGAAGAAATAAAGAATATAAAAAATATAATTTCTCCGCAGGAAATAATTCTCGTAATAGATAGCATGATGGGACAAGACGCCCTTAATACCGCTAAATCGTTCAATGAAAATTTAAGTATTACGGGATTGATTTTGACAAGAATAGACGGAGATTCACGAGGAGGAGCAGCTTTATCAGCGAAATACGTAACCAATTGTCAGATAAAATACATTTGTACTGGCGAAAAAGTAAGCGATATAGAAATTTTCCATCCTGAGCGTATAGCCTCGAGAATTCTTGATAAAGGCGACGTAATAAGTCTTGTTGAAAAAGCGTTGGACGAGAACGTAATTGCCGATATAAAAGATATCGCCATTGGCAAGGACTTTGATTTAAACGGTATGGAAAAATACATAAAACAACTAGAAAAGTTGGGAGGCATAGGGGGATTTTTAAAGTTTATTCCGGGAATGGGGAAAATTAAAGAACAATTACAACAAACTAATATAAACGATAAAACGATAACAAGACAACTGGCGATAATAAAATCAATGACTAATCAAGAAAGAAAAGATCCGAAAATACTAAACGGCTCAAGAAGAAAAAGAATAGCTCTTGGCTGTGGCCAACCTGTTTCTGAAGTTAACAAATTAATAAAACAATTCGAGGGAGTAAAACACATGATGTCTAAATTCTCATCTCCCGGAATTATCCAACAAATGACTTCTAAATTAAAATAGGATTCTCTCTAGGCTAATTTAGTAAAAGAAAGAGAGCGAGCTAGAGGGGAGAGTATAAAGCTTACCAATACTAATGGCAGCCAGCCTCCATTAGTATTGGTAAAAGCACCGTTGATAACTACTTAGGGAATCTCGGTTCTAACCAATCTTTGGAGCGATGTTTTTATAATTCTGTTCTATAGTAAGTAAATCCGGTAATTCGAGAACAAATACTATCACCCGCTTAAACCGTAAACTGATTAGGATCGAATCGTTCCGAATTCCCAATATTTATGTGAGGCAAAGGGTCTTAAATACGAGGCTCTTCCATAAGATTTCAACATAAACTCTCCTTAATTTAATCTCTTCATAAGAGTTTTATGTTTAAACGGTTCGTAAACTTTACTTACGCCCGGCTTCAGCCATTTTCCTATGATTATCTGAAATAGACTTGTTTTTTATGCTATCTTTGCATCTTATAAATACCGGAATTCCAAGCGCGATAAATATGGCGATAACAACTATAGATATAACGACGCTTTGAGACAATACAAACAGACAGCCGGCGATTGCGAAACAAGACAATACCCTTGGAACTAATTTTTCCTTTGAGGTTTTATACCATTTATTAATAAGTTTTAAATGCGCAAAACAACATATTAAATAGACGTATAGGAAAACGCTACACATCATATCCGTTAAATCGCTAAGTCCGCCTTTTGAAATTTGTTCAAATATTAAAAACGGCAAAGTCCCAAGCGCCGCGAAAACAAGAGCGGCAATCGGAACTCCGAATTTATTAACTTTTCCAAAAGATTTCGGGAATAATCCGTTGTAATAAGCGCCATATGCCATTTGACTGCCAGACAATGTCCAACTGTTTAACGTTCCAATGCAAAGCATAATAATAAAAACGGAAATTAGCGTGTCGCTGTGATTTCCAAATACGGCGTCCATGGCGACTGCGTATGACGCGTGAGAAACGGACAATTTATCAAACCCGACTACTCCTACAATTGATATGATATTGATTATATAAATCAACGCAGCGCATAAAGTCCCGGCTATAATAGCTCTGGGTAGCGTTTTTTTAGGATTTTTAACGCTTGAAGCCGGAGTTGTCGCGCATTCGATTCCTATGAAGCCCCAAAATGCCAAAAGCGCAGTTGCAGACAAAACGGATGATACGCTTTCTTTGCCGGCAGGTAAGTTATCGCAAGAAAAGCGCGAAGAATCAAAGGACATGAAAAATAGCACTGGCAAAAGGAGCAACGGCAAAACTTTTAATATCGCTAAAATTGTTTCGACAACCCCGGAAAATTTCAAACCCCTAAGATTTGCGCAAGTGACGAAAAGTAAAACTAAAGATTCTACGGCTAGAGTTTGAAAAGTCGAAAGCTCTCCCGTAATAGTAGAAAGATAATTAACTATCGTCACCAATATAACCGAATTACTTGACCATGATACTAGCCAATATGACCAAGCCGTAAAAAAACCCGTCTTTCTGCCAAAAGCCTCCGCAACGTATACATGAGGTCCTCCGCTTTTAGGCAATCGCGAGGATAAGTTCGAAAATATAATGGCTAAACAAATTGCGATAGGCACGGCTAATAGCCATCCCCAAAGCCCTGTCGTTTTATATGGAGCCAATATTGACGGCAAATTAAATGTCCCAGAGCCAACCTGGCTTCCTATAACCATCGAAACTAGGGCAATAAAGCCTAATTCTTTTTTACGTATATTCATAAACTAACCTTCCTTTGATAAATTGAGATAATGTAAATATGATTTTTTATAATTACGGACGCTAAATAAGCTTTCGCTTACCTTGAACTATGAAAATTAATCTGCCAGATTCCAGCTTTTTATATTTTATATACATAAAACCAAATTTTTCTTTTCAGATATAAGCGTATGCTATCGTTATCGTCGTTTTATGTCAAACGTTTTCTTTTTTTGTATTCTGCTAAGTTCTCAGGTATCCTAAAAATATAGGCGGGAGTTGGCAGTCTGTATAAACTTCGCCGAATATTTAAGACTTAAGAGCCTAAAGGGAAGTTTTGAGTATTCTAAACAATCAATCTTTCATTTTGAAAGGAGAAAATACAATGATTTATGTAAATAAAGGAATGTCTGCGATAATTCGTATTACAGTAATGTCGTTAGAAAACCTGCGTTTAAGATATTTATAACCAAACAGTTGCGTAGCTCTGTGAACCAATCTTCCCCTTTATTAGATAATAAAGAAGATTTTACTCTCCTCTGTATTGGGATAAAATTACCATAGGGTAAGAATTTTTCCTCAGAAAAATTTTCGAGAATTAATGAACAGAAGTAATCTTTCTAAGAAATGTTTAAACATTAACCAAAAGAAAATTTAAAACCCAAAGTTATTGTTGTAGACTTTTGCTTTTCAATAGTAGCACGGTGTGAATTAGCCAACGTTGCACGAAGCCTTTCCCGTTCGGCAAATGGCACCTCATGATTAAAACACGCAGGAACGTCTTTTTTCCTTTCTCTTCTGTCAAAAACTTCCAACAATCCGTTAATGCATAGCCTTTGCTCAGTTAACTCTTTACTTTCAGCCCAAGAAAAGTATTCGGCGGCAGATAAGTCTGAAGGCATATCTATAGGCGTAAACCCAACTAATAAACAAGCTAATTTAAAAACAAATTTAGCAAACATATAAATCCTTTCTCGGCGGGCTAGAGTATCCTAATCGTTTCCTTACAAAACAAAAGACATAAGGAATTTTTAACTTTTACTTGATATCCAAAGCCATCCCAAATCCCCGCCATCCCGGGGAGCCTTATCTACCGCTTTCTATGCAAGCATAGCTTTAGCATATCATATTTCGCTTAAGATTAAGTTAATTTCAACAACTTTTTTGCAAATAAACTTATAACGTCGTTACAATTTTCCTACAAAGCCTTTAGAAAATGGTTTGCGACAGTGAAGCGCATAGAAAATTCAATGGTTTTATCGGCAATCCTTTCCAAGTTTTTGAACTCTTTATTAACAAGCTAATCAAAAACCTCGTTTGTGTCTACGATAGAAATTTTAGGCGCGCCAATGTTTATACCCCCTATATTTCTTAACGAATAGAAACTACTTTCTTCATTTTCTTTACATAAAATAAACGTTGCGCTAAACTAGCTGGGAGTTGTATGTTATTTATTTTTGGGTTGCTTAAGATGGCGGTTCCTAAGAAGAAGACTTCTAAATCTAAGAGAGACATGAGAAGATCTCACGATTTTAATACTCCCGTAAACGCTATAGTCTGCGGAAATTGCGGGAAGCCTATTGTATCGCATAACGTATGTAAGTTTTGCAATTTTTATAACGGTCGGAACATTAGAGCTGCGGAGACTGTTGGAAAAGTATAGTTTTATATCTTGCGTGATTCGTGATTAAGGTTGCTTTAGACGCGATGGGAGGAGATTTAGGGATTACGGCGTCTATCCATGGGTTAGATTATTATTTATCCAAATCTGCTAATTTGAAAGTATTTTTCAATATATTTGGTAACAAAAAACAAATTGAGGATAGCATATCTAAATGCAAAAATATTTCTTCCGATATATACGAAATATTCGAAACGGGAGATAAAAAAATAAACTCAAACGACAAGCCGTCTGTTGCCATCCGAAAGGGAAAAGGATCGAGCATGTTTGACGCTATCTCGCACGTTGCGAACGAAAAGTCTAATGTAGTCGTTTCTTCCGGAAATACAGGGGCGTATATGGCATTGTCTAAAATGCTATTAGGAACCATAGAGGAAATAGAAAGGCCGGCTCTTGTTTGCGTAATGCCTAATATAAAGGGGAAAAGCGTAATGCTTGATCTTGGAGCTAATGTTGATTGTTCCTCCTCAAAATTAATACAATTCGCTTTGATGGGGCAGGCCGTTGCTCGCGTTTTGTTGAAAATTAACAATCCATCTGTTGGTTTGTTAAATATTGGAACTGAGAGATCGAAAGGCACTAACGCGCTAGAGGAAGCTTTTGATTTTTTGAGCGGTTCGGATATCAATTTTATAGGGTTTATTGAAGGCGTCGATATTACGAAAGGAACTGCCGACGTTATTGTAACAGACGGTTTTTCGGGGAATATTTCGCTAAAAACTATGGAAGGAACTATCAGATATTTGACGAGTCTAGCGCAGGCCGAGTTAAAATCGAGTATTTTAGGGAAAATAGGATATTTGTTTGGCAGAAATATAGTAAAATCTATTAAAAATGCAATAGATCCCCGCAATCACAATGGAGCGCCTCTTGTGGGGTTGCAAAAAATTGCGGTAAAAAGTCATGGCAATTCCGATCATATTGGATTTTCTAACGCTATATCCGCAGCTGTCAATTTAGCCGAGTCTGATTTTGTTAATAATATAAAAGAGGCTATTTCAATAATTGGAATAGATAAATCTAATGAGAACAATAATAAAAAGCGTTGAAACGTATTTACCGAAAAAAGTTTTGTCCAACGATGACTTATCAGAATTTCTGGATACGTCTCATGAATGGATTTTTAGCCGAACGGGTATAGAAAGAAGGCATTTAGTTGAAGAAGGCGAGTTAGTTTCCGATTTGGGACTAAAAGCCGCTTTAAAGGCCATTGATGCCGCGAAAATTTCCGCAAAAGATTTGGATGCTATTGTCGTCGCAACCGCCACGGCGGATAGAAGATTTCCGTCAGCCTCGGCCAAAATTCAAGGAGATTTGGGAGCCGTTAAGGCTTTTGCATTTGATATAAATGCCGCTTGTTCCGGATTTATTTATGCTTTATCTATTTGCGATAGTCTTATCAAAACAAAAGAATTAAAAAACGTTTTGTTAATCGGAGCGGATACTTTGTCTTTATTTGTAGATTGGACAGATAGAGCGACTTGCGTTTTGTTTGGAGACGGGGCAGGAGCAGCCGTTTTACAACCATCTGATGATAACGCAAGAGGAGTAATAGCAACTAAATTGTATTCCGATGGGACTAAGTATGATTATATTTTATCTCATGACG
>JAITTR010000068.1 GCA_031286725.1 Holosporales bacterium
CCTACTCCTTCTTTAAATGACCTTTATATCACAAAGAAAATAAAAGAAGCCGCGGAAGTTTTTAACATAAGATTACATGATCATATTATCATAGGCGGAGATAGATTTATTTCCTTTAAGAATCTCTTGATTTTAAAATAATTTCTTTTATGTTGTTTTATGAAAGGTTTGGGAAGGAGCTGAAGCGTAGCGAGAAATACGGCGCTCATTAAAGTTCGTTCCTCATATTATTATAGTCCAAAGTTCGCAAGGAGAGTGCTCTTGCTACTTGGGCATTTTTCTCTTAAACTCAGGTAAATTAAAGTTAAAATGGCGACAGAAGAGAGAATATTGAAACAAATGATAAATCACCCCTTTTCTCCAGTTTTCAATGAACATTCTAAGATATTGATTTTAGGAACATTCCCGTCTGAGAAATCTAGGGAATTTGGATTTTATTATGGGCATCCGAAAAATCGATTCTGGAGAATAATAGCGTACCTTACCAAAACGAATCCAGTACCGACTACTATAAAAGATAAGAAACAAATGCTTCTTAAAAACGGAATAGCTCTTTGGGATATCGTCAAAAGCTGTGATATTAAAGGTTCGAGCGATAATACTATAACGAATGTCGTTCCAAACGATTTAGCGTCGCTCTTAGAATATTCTAGTATAAAAAGAACATTCGCTAATGGAGACAAGGCTTATAGATTGTGTCGAAATTATGTCGTTAATGCTACAAAACTGCCCTCGACCAGTCCAGCGAACGCTACCTATAATTTTGAAAAATTATTAGCTAAATGGAGCATAATTCTAAACAAAATTAATTCGCATCCAGGAAAAATACATTAAAGGTAAAGTCCTTTCGTTAGATTATTAACTCTTGCCGATAGAAATCTTTGATTAGGAGCCGAGCAGAATTTGACAAAGAGCTTACTTTCTTTATATGCTTAATTTAAGAGATACGTAATTACATACGTTATGAAAATCAAAGACTTTTTCTCCGTGTCGGATAATAAAAACAACAATGCTACTATAATGTGGCTATGTTGGATGCATTTTTGTTGGGGCGTGGCCGCTTCCATGATATTTTCTCTGCTTCCGATATTTATCGTAGACGAGCTTGGGGGAGACAGCAAATCGTTCGGATTGCTTGAAGGTTCCGTTATATTTCTTGCGTTTACGTCAAAATTGCTCGCTGGCTTTATTATTGACGCGTTCAAAAAGAAACTGCCAATGCTCAAGGCTGGAACGTTATTTACGATTGTAAGCAAATTATTGTTTGCTTGCGCTTCCAATATGTTTTTTGTGTTTATTGCGAAAGCTATAGATAGGTTTTTTGAAGGATTGCGTCGCGCTCCTTCAGACGCAATCTTGGCGGAGCTTGCTTCAAAAAAAGGCTTTGCCTATTCATTTAGGCATATGATGAATATTTCAGGATATTTCCTTGGATCAATCATAACTTCCCAAATAGTTTATATATACTCTAAAAATTTTAGAGTAATTTTTACGTTAGCGATAATCCCAACGGTAGTCGCTTTATATATTCTAACAACAAAGATAAAGTACGACAAAGACAGCAAGTCTCGCGAAGTGCGAGCAAAACACAAATGGAAAATAAAAGACATAACCTTAATGCCCAAAGGATATTGGCACCTTATAATAACGATCAGTTTATTATTTTTCAACAGATTTAGCGAAGGATTTATTACTCTTCGAGCAAAAGAAATTCTTCCGGATTCTATCGGCAGTTTCCCTTTATTTATGTCTATTTACGAAATATTTGCAATCTCTGTCGCTATTCCTTTTGGAAAATTATCGGATAAATTTGACAAAAGAAAAACTTTACTTTTGGGAATAGCTATTTTATTCATAGCAGATATTTTCGGAATAATTGCCAATAACGTCTTTACTATCGTCGCGATATACATATTCGCGGGAATACACTATGGGGCGACTCACGGCATATTGGGAGCTCTTGTAGCTCAAACTGCCCCAAAACATTTAATCGGAACCGCTCTCGCTTTTTATTATGGAATCGACGGAATAGTTCTGTTTTTCTCAAACAATCTTGCCGGAAGGTCTTCGGGGATTGCTAGATTTATCGGATTAGAAGGATCATCCGGACCCTTTATCGTCGGGGCTTTGGTTAGTCTTCTTGCAATGCTTTATCTTTACTGCTGGCTGAAAAAGGAGAAATTTAAGTAAAATCCGAATTTTATGACTTTTCATAAACGGTGGCTATAGGCTAGGAGAAGTCTCGATGCTTTAACCGATAATAGAAATAAAACCACATCGGAAATTAGATCCGCTTTTTCAAAGTTTAGAGGAGATCTCGGAGAATCCGGAAGCGTCACTTTTTTATTCAAAAGGGTAGGGCGCTTAATTTACCAAAATATACCCGGAGGATTTGAAAAGTTATTGAGTTTTAATCTCAAGTTGCCTCTTCTGGTCGTCTAAATCGCACTTTTCAGCTAATATTTTTACCCTCGAGCCTATGCGTTGATTCTCTTTTAGTTCGAACAATCTTTCTCTAGCTTGATACTCGCTCCATCTTTGAGAC
>JAITTR010000072.1 GCA_031286725.1 Holosporales bacterium
AGATCTGACCCCCAAAATCCTTGCAAAAAGTATATTTTCGCATCGAATGGCAATACCCTTCTGATATCTATCGCTTCTTTTAAATACGCTACCCAAAAGTTTCTACATCCCGCTTCATATAACTTTTGAGATACTCTTTGAGCTCCAAGACCATAGGCGTCGTTTTTAATGACCGCTGAACATATTGTATCTTTTCCTAAAGCTTTTGAAATTCTCAGATAATTGTTTCGTATAGCGTTTAAATTTATAGTTGCCTGTGGACATATCTTAAACATTTTTCTCAATAATTAATTCATATTAATCAGAAGGAGACTATAAAAGAGCATGACATAATTAGAAACTTATTCATGAATAGCCTGATTATAAGCTGAACAAATGGCCTCTTGTAAACATTCCGACATTGTAGGGTGAGGGAAGATTGCGGACATCAATTCTTTTTCAGTCAACTCTCCGGAAATAGCTATGGAAAAAATAGGCAATAGCTCGGTTACTTCATAACCAATCATATGAGCTCCCAATAATTCTCCCGTTTTCGAATCGAAGATAACTTTAACGAATCCGTCTGGTTCTCCGGTCGCTAGAGCTTTGCCGTTTCCTCTAAAATACGATTTTCCAATCTTAACGTTTATCCCTTCTTCTTTCGCGATTTCTTCCGTCATTCCAATAGAAGCAATTTGCGGATTTGAATAAACGCAGGATGGAATCGCTTTCAAATTTATAGGCAATATATTGCTTAATCCCGCGATCTTTTCAGCGCAAATAATCCCTTCTCTAGAAGCCTTATGAGCAAGCCAAGGAGCTTCCGTGACGTCTCCTATCGCATATATTCCTTTTATATTTGTTTCTTGATAACCAAAAGTCTTGATTACTCCGTTAGGCTTTGTCTTTACTCCTATTTTATCGAGATTTAAATCAGCAGTATTAGGAACGACTCCAATAGCGATTATTGCTACATCAAAAGTATCTTTTTCAATTTTATTCTCAGGATTAACAAATTCCATTGAAAGTTTATTCTTTTCTTCTTTAAAATTCTGAGATTTTGAGTTTAATTTAAACGCTATTCCTTGCTTTGATAAGGCTTTTTGAGCTGCGGCGGATATTTCTTTATCCTCCATAACGAGAATTCTATCTTGAATTTCAACAACGGTAACCTCGCTTCCTATTGAATTATAAAAAGAAGCCAATTCAATTCCAATAGCCCCTGATCCCATTATTAATAGCTTTTTAGGACAAAATCTAGGAGCTAGGGCTTCTTTTGACGTCCAGACCAATCCTTTTTCTATAAGGCTCTCAATCCCGGGTATTAGTCTAGGCTTAGCGCCGGTTGAAACGACTATATTTTGAGCCGTAACTTCTATCAACTTATCTCCGTTTTCTATCAACAAAGTATTTCTATCTTTAAATTTCGCTATGCCTTCTATTACTTTGATTTTATTTTTAGCTAAAAGCGCTGCGACATTTTTATTAAGTCCAGATACTATGTCTTTTGATCGTTCTACTATCTTTTCTATATCGATGGACTTAAAATCCGATATGATGCCGAAATTATTAGATTTCTCGACAAAACGCTTAATTTTCGCGGATTGCAATATAGATTTCGTAGGAATACAACCTTTGTTAAGGCAAGTCCCTCCCAAATGTTCTTTTTCAAGAAGCGCAACCTTTAAGCCAAGCTGAACAGCTTTTATAGCGCAAACATAACCGCCGGGGCCTGCCCCGATTATAGCTATATCGTATTCCATATATTAACTATTCGTATTCCTCTTCTTCGTCATCTTCTTCCTCCTCAATTTCAATGACTATTTCTTCTTCGTTGTTGTTATCGTCTTCTTGTTTTTTTCTATAAGAATCATTTGACTGCGTAGCGTTCCAATCGAAAACATTTATAGGGCCGTGAGGAGAAAATGTTGATATGGCGGTTTTATAAACAAGTTGAGTATATCCTTCTCTTTTTATAACTATCGAGCTTTGGTCAAAACAAGAAATTGTTCCGGTAAGCTTGACTCCGTTTAACAAGAAAATTGTAACAGGCACCTTATTTTTACGCATATAATTTAAAAATGCGTCTTGTATATTTATTATTTTCTCAGACATTTTTATACCTTAAAAAGGTTTATAAAGTAATAGCTATTATCCCAAAGAACTTTGAATTTTGCAAGGCAATAATAGGATGCGAGAAAGTCCTTTCCAAAAGGTTTCTTTTGTGTCAGAATGTATATACGTATAATTACGTTAGGTTAGAAATTTTTAGTTCAAGGCGAATAGAGTTTTCCGATGCTTGTTAGGTTTTCAATTATACTCGTTCGCTAAGTTTAATCGGAAAGGAAAAATTGTTATGTCAGTTAATTTTACAATGCGTCAATTGCTGGAAGCTGGCGTTCATTATGGCCACGTTACTAGAAAATGGAATCCAAAGATGGCTCCGTATATTTTTGGAAAAAGAAATGGAATTCATATCATGGATCTCGAGCAAACCGTTCCTATGCTGGAGATGGCATTGAATGTCGCTAAGGATATTATCACTAATTACGGAAGGGTTTTATTTGTCGGGACTAAGCCTCAAGCTTCTGAAATAATAAAAGAAACCGCTAAAAAATGCGGACAATATTACGTCAATCACAGATGGCTCGGCGGTATGTTAACAAACTGGAAGACCGTTAGCCAATCGATTAAAAGATTGCGGAGTTTGGAAGAACAAATAGAAAATCCAATGGGGTTAACCAAAAAAGAAGCCCTTTATCTCCAAAGAAAAAGAGAAAAGTTAGAGTTAGCTCTCGGCGGAATAAGGGATATGGGAGGACTGCCTGATTTGGTTATTATTATCGATACGATTAAAGAATCCATTGCGGTAAGCGAGGCTAGAAAATTAGGAATTCCTATTATCGCAATAATCGATTCAAATTCGGAGCCGGACAATATAACTTATCCTATTCCCGGAAACGATGACGCGACGAAAGCGATAGAATTGTATTGCGCGTTATTTTCTTCCGCTATTCTCGAAGGATTGCAAAAAGGTCTAGAAAAATCAGGAGTCGATATTGGGGCGACTGAACCCGTCGCTGCGGCTGAGATTTCGCCTGAGCCTAAACCTGAGCTTAAAGAAGAAATCCCTGCGGTTGAAGCTCAGATTTAAATATTAGGAGATAAAAATGGAAATTAACGCAAAATTAGTAAAAGAGCTTCGCGATAAGACAAGCGCGGGGATGATGGATTGTAAAAGAGCTCTTATTGAAACAAACGGAGATATCGAAAAAGCCACTGAATACTTGAGAAAAAAAGGATTAATGGATGCTGCAAAGAAAGCTTCTAGAACAGCTGCCGACGGGGTGATCGCCTTTTCCATGTCTTCAGATAAAAAAACTGCGGCAATTGTAGAAGTAAATTCGGAAACGGATTTTGTTGCCAGAAACGAGAAATTTCAAGATATAGTTGCCGGAATTGCAAACGTAGCTTTATCAACCGACTCTATAGATTCGATTTTAAGCTCTAAGTATCCGAATTCCGAAAAGACTGTAAAAGAAGAAATGGATCTTTTAATTTCTCTTGTCGGAGAAAACATGACATTTAGGAGAGCAAAAAGAGTTTTAGCGCAAAACGGGATAATTTCCGCCTATGTTCATAACGCGGTAACCCCTTCCATGGGCAAAATAGGGGTTTTGGTCGCTTTGAAAGCGGAGGGTTCTTTCTGTCCAAAAAAAACTGAAGAGTTGGGTAAAAGAATAGCCATGCATATTGCCGCTGCGAATCCAACCTATCTTTGTCCAAATTGCGTTCCTCAAAATGTTATAGACAAAGAAAAAGAGATAATCCTGGCTCAAGCAAAAGGGCTTGGTAAACCTGAAAATGTTGCCGAGAAAATGGCGGAAGGTCGAATTAAAAAGTTTTTTGAAGAATCGACTTTAGTAGAACAAATTTTCGTTATGGACGGGAAGACAAAAGTGAGAGAAGTCGTTGAGTCATTTAACAAAGAAAACGGATTTAATATTAAAATTGCCGAATTTACAAAATTTGTTTTAGGCGAGGGCATTGAGAAAACGGAAACGAATTTCGCAGAAGAAGTTCAGTCTTTTATAAAATAATATGGTTCCAAAACGGGTATTAATAAAAATTTCAGGAGAAGCAATATCGGGAGAGAATGACGTATTTGATTCCGATATCGCTCTTAAAATTTGCAATAACATAAAAAACGTCATAGATTCCGGAATCTTGGTCTCCGTCGTTATTGGTGGTGGGAACATTATTCGAGGCAGAGATTTTCTAAACGAGAACATTATCTCAAGAGAGACTGCCGATTCTATTGGAATGTTGGCTACGGTTATGAACGGAGTATTATTTCGAGATATTTTTAAAAAGATAGGCGTCAAGTCAGAAGTTGTTTCTAATTTAAATTTACCTTTTCAGATAAAAAATTCTGATTGTTTTAGCGTGGAAAAGTTAATTTCTGAAAATAAATTATTAATATTTGTTGGCGGCGTAGCCTATCCTTATTTTTCAACGGACACTATATCCGTAATCGCAGCTCTTTTGTCTAAGTGCGACATTATATTAAAAGCGACCAAAACCAAAGGAATTTACGATAAAGATCCCGAAATTTTTGAAGACGCAACGTTTATTGAAAAGCTAACGTATGAACAGGCAATTGAGAAAAATATAAAAATTATGGATCAAACTGCCTTTTCCATGGCCGTTGCCAATAAGCATATACCAATATACGTCTTTTCAATAAAAGAAGAGAATTGTTTTATTAACGCTATCGATAAAACAATTAAAATGTCCGTGGTGGAATAGCGTTATGATAGCAAAGCTAATACAGTTGATGGTCGCGCTTTTATAAAACTTTTGGCCATTATCATGTCGAAAAATATAGCGAATGAGTCTTGCTAAATACTTTTGAGAATTTGAAATAAGATTCCTAATTGTATTTATCTACTCGTTTTTCTTCCTTTGGAAGCTGTTTCTTTTGTTTTATAAGTTTTAAAATCTGCATGAATTTTTGGAATTCTTTTAACTGGAATTAAGCGTTATAAGAAGTTTGTTTTCTTACGAAAGTTTTCCTCATATAAACATACAATCCGCCATCCTTAAAGTTCATTGCGGTTCAGTATGACTTTTCGAAGTCTGGCTTGATTATGTTGCTTCTCTATCCTCCAACAACGGCGTGGAAATATGCGTCAAAATTTATTTTCGCGCATCGGAAACAGTCAATTGTGTCGCCAACATACATTCTTTTCTTGCGTTGCGTATACTATTATATACTTTGCTCCGCGTTCAGAGATTTGTTTAGCTACATTACTATAGTCTCGCAAGAATCCGCAATATTATCTATATTTATACAAGTTTTATTTTTCACGTTATTGCCTATAACGGATACTATTTCGCTTTTATCTGTGGCTGACTTGTATTTCGCGGCAATTGTAAAATCAGCATTCATTGTCTTGGATAGAGAAATTATTGATTTAGCTCCTCCTATATCTGGCTTTATGGTTCCGCTTGCTCTTGTCTATGAAGAAATCGTCCGTATTAAGGGTTACAGTCGGAACATTGAAAAAATCTTGTATTTTAATGAGAATGTAGCTTGACGACAAATTAACATAAGGCTAGGACAGAAGATCTGCAACAACTTTTGCAAAAAAATGAGACTCTAACGCGTTTTGAAATTAATTAAACAATTAAAACTTTGTTTCCTTTTTTTATCATTGATTCTTATAAAAAATTCTCCGTCTACAAATTTTGATACATTTGTATAATAAATATTAGCGCGATTGGAATTGGTTAAATTTGATACGAGCGTTTTCGCATTTGTACAAGCTATTATTTTTATATCATTCTGACCGTCGGTTTGTGTAGTCTTTGCATATATCTAAGTAAATACTAACGCATTTATCCTTTTTGAGAGGTTTCATAGGTAACTCTCAAAAACCGTCTTCCTATATTAGCGATAATCTTTTGATATTGCTCGCAATAAATTGTATGATTAACTTTTTATTAAACATATATTTATACAATGAAAATATAAACCATTAAGAATGGAGTTATTATGAAAAGATTAAATACGATACCAGACTTCTTGAAAAGTACAGCCATTCTCACGGTATTTATTAAAGAAATCAAAAAAGTTTTTGCTAAACCGCAATAGCGATATTGAAAAATGGAGGTTAAACTATATAAATATAAAACCATAGATCGTTTTGGTAATATCGTTATAAATTTCGCTTTTTCTTCGAATAAGGAAAATCTGTTACGTTATTTAAAATCAAACGACGAAATCGTAGTTTATATAAGGAATCAGAAAGAAAAAATTAAGAATTCTTTGCAAGATTTTACGTTATTATTTTTTAAAAACTTATATCCTCTTATCGCGAATAAACTAGATCTTTCCACGGCTTTACGAATAGTCGCGGAATTATTTAAGAATAGAGAAAAGAAAGCGATTGTCAAATATATTATATATTTAATTTCTTGCGGAGCTTCATTATCTAAATCTTTGGCGGAGTTTAATAAATATTTTGACGGCTTAATAATAAAGTCAATTGAAATTGCCGAAACGACTGCGACCTTAGACGTAATTATTTTAAATATAATTGAATATTTAGAGGCGAAATTAAAAGTAAAATCAAAAATAAAAAGCGCGATATTATATCCCGTTATTTTGTTTTGCGTTATGTTTTCTATTTTTCTTTTTTGGATTATATATATTGTTCCAAATTTTGTGGATTTGTTTTACGATATTGGAATAGAAATACCAACTACAACTAAAATAATTGTATCGTTTAGATCCTTTATTATTTATAAAAGCTGGATTGCGTTTATAATCGTCGCGATTTTATTAGGCATTAACAATATAAGAAAGTATTGCGGAGGGTTGTTAAGAAAAATGCCAATATTTAACAATTACGCTAGAGATTTGTTTGCTATAAGGTTTTTCTTCTCTATGAAAGTTATGTTAAAGGGAAAAATAAATTTGATAGACGCGTTGAAATATTTTGCGAATAATAAAAACGAATATAATATTGCTAACGTTCCCGAAATAATAAAAAAAGGCTCCACGCTTTCCGTCGCTTTAAGATCGCTAAATCTTTTCCGCGAACATGAGCTGTCTATCGTAAAAGCCGGCGAGAAGTCAGGAGCTCTTTGGCAAGCTTTTGAAACGGTTTCCAATATATTGCAAGCGAAAATAGATGAAAAAACTACTAGGATTATTAGTTTAGTCCAACCCGTCTCTATCATATTAATAGGAATACTCCTTATAACCGTTATTTATTCCGTTTTCATGCCGTTGTATTCAAATTTAGACATAACATAATAACCAAGCCTTTATTCTCGATAGCGTCTCCTCTTTTTCTGAATAAAAACTTTTACTATTTTAAATAAATAATTAAAAGATGAAGAAACAAACCTTTTGTTTTTTGCTTTCAGTAGACAAATTCAGTCGTTGGCAGCTCCCGAAGAGAGAGGAGAAGCGCAACCTTCAGCTGAAGTTTCCCAAAGTCCGCCGCCATGTTATGGCGTTCCAAACGCCCCTTCAAGAGCTGTCGGTTGTTGCGCTCCTTGCGGCATTACTGTTTCTCGTCAACCTCTGATAGGTTTTAAATCCTCTCTGTTGGAAATGATGTCTAATCATATGCGTCCTGTCGAGGTAACTGACGCTCAGCTTTTCCAGCGTATTCTTCAATTGTCCACAACGACTGGAATGCATCGTGAACGTATTCGATGGATAATATAGTCTTTATTTATTTAACGAGCTATCTAACATCCATATTATTTTTTCATGAAAAGCTAACCGACCAGTTAATAAATCGACAGTAGCGAAATCGTCGGTTTCAGATATGGTCGTTATCGCTTTTTTTAATCCGTCGCGGATAGTTTTATGATCCTCCAGCAGAGTTTTTACCATATCCACGGCTGATGTCGCAATCATTTTATCGCTAAAACACGCTAGCTTTGAATATTCCTCAAACGTCGCGGGAGCTTTTCCTTTAACCATTCGTATTCTTTCAGCTATTTTGTCTATCGCTTCAAAAAGGTTATCATAATGATCTTCAGTCATTATATGAATAGATCTAAAATTTTCTCCGGTTACGTTCCAATGAACATTTTGGGTCTTTAAAAGCAAAACGTAAGTATTAGCCAATAACTTTGATAAAATATCTGCTGAATCGCATTTGCATGAATTTTCGCATGAACAGGACATGTTTTCTCCGTTAAAAAAGTTAAATACATATAGGAAGTTTACTACTCTGTTATGCGATTGGGAAGAAATTTATTATGATGCGCTTCGCTCGAGTTTCTCCGGGGTCGTTGTTATTACGTCAGATTTCTTTCTAAACTTAGCGTGTGTATATTGAACTGGGCGGCGGCTTTATTTTTAATAACTTATCTGCTATCTCCTCAGTCTCTTTTGGAATTAGAAAAACAATATAGCAAATAAGAATGGCCTTAAGGACGCGTTGACAGCGTTACTATACCCTTAGTTACTCAAAAGCTTTTAAATGGCTCGATATTGATTTCTTAGTAACAACAAGAGTTACGCAAAACTATAGGCTATATGCGTCGGAGTTTGAGAATACGTTGATAACCGCTTATAAGTCATTTTGGGGGAAACTTCCGTTATTAATTTTTCGATTTTTTTGTTAATATCCTCGTTTCCCATCTTTTCTAAAAATTGACCAGAGACTCCCGTTAAGACAAGTATCGTGTCGATTTCTGCAGAATTTCCTCCTAGAATATCCGTCCATAACGTATCCCCAATCATTACTGTTTTCCCGCGATTAGCAACTGATTTTTTAGCGAAATCATAAATAGCCTTACAAGGCTTTCCGAAATACAAAACCTCGCCTCCAGCCTTTTCGTAAAGCTCTCCAATTCCGCCTTGACACAAAATCGGTCTTTCGGTAATATTATTATTGCTTATAACAGTCTCTATTGCAAAAATGTCGGGATTTACAATGACCAATGGCTTCTTATACTTCAAACATTCATCTAATACTTTAGCTATTGGCTCAAATTTCGCAATATCGTGATAATCCGTCCAGATTATATCCTCCATAGCTATAGGAAAGCCCGATTTCGATTTTAAGTCGTCAACGGTATATGATTTTTCAGGGCTATACAATGTTCCGACATATACAAAATCCGCAGTTTCAATAGAATCGGACTCATTTAAATCAAGACTACTGAAAAGCCTGTCGTTTCTATGAAATATAGGGAAAAAACTTTTCGCGTCTTTTATATAATCCTTAAAACATAACCTAAACGCCTCTCCTGAGGTAATAAACTCATCATAATGTATTCCGCGGAATATCCCTTTTTTTTCATATTCATGTTTGCATTCGGACGAAATTAATGTTGAGTTAGAAAGGATGATAATCTTTTTCCCGGCTGATTTCATCTTCTCCAACAAAGCATGAGCTCCATCAAAAATGTCTCTTCCATTATAAATTACGCCGTAAACGTCTATAAAAAACGAATCGTACTTCTCGTATAGCTCTTCAACATTTTGAAAAATCATATTTGATAAAAAACAGCTTCTTCTTCCGTTAGATTATATACGATTTTTCTACATTATGTATAAGTTCTATTCTTTTAGGCGGTTTTTATGGCGGGAATTTATAGCTTCTATATGAGCTTACGCAGGCTTAAGCGCGTTAAGTCTCTTCAAATTCAAAAAACCAAGAATTAGTCGGGGGCTTATATTTAAAATTAGTCAAAAACATAGAAAAAATGGGACAGAATTCTATATATCCGTCATACTTTAATACCGAATCCGACACAAAAGGAATAGAAGGAACAGAAACGCCAGATTCTTTAATTCTTACTATAGAATATATGAAAAAAACCTTGTTTGGCGTAAAAATCGATAAGTTTGGAGGATCGGCAGTCTCTATAACGCTTTTATATTTAAATCTCCCTTCGTTTGGGATTACCTCAAAGTTCAGGTTTCTTCGTACCTTTGGATATTCAAGTGGCATAATTTGCTGAATTGAATTCTTCGAAAACAAAACGACTTTTTTATCCGTTTCGATTTTTAAAATATGCTTAATGTCGTTCATGATGAACTCCTTCCTATACGTAAAAAATTAATTGAAAATTATTAGTTATTGGCGAGAACTTTCACTCAAAATTAGCGTAGAATTTAGTCTTAAATAGCTCTCTTAATAAAATTATCGCGTACTTTAATAACAAACGCAAAAACTTTTTTGTCCCCTAAAATTTTAGATAATTTCATATACGGGGGCGGATATGGTATTTGTTAATTATACCATATCCGCCCAAAAGATTTGTCAAGGTCCGCTCGCTTTGCTCGCTCTCTACCTTGACAAATCGCTTCTGTAAATTAGTCTTTTTTTGTTCCCAAAAAAGATTTTTAAAGAATATATCCCCGTATGAAAGAAGCGTTATTTTATGACGTTAACATAAGAAATTATTTTTTTAACGTTTCTAACGCCTTGAAGAGTTTCTAACGTTTTATTTAATTCGTTTTGAGAACGAGAGATGCCTGTTACGTAAACTATGCCGTTCACTGTTTTTAATTTATAATTTACAGATTTTATATCTTTGGAACATATCAAACTTGTCCTGCAAGTCGAGGTTATTAGAGCGTCCTGAAGTGCTTGGGAAACAGGAATATTGCCTACGATAATATTGTTATCTACAACAACTACGCCATCAACAGTCCAAGCTTCTTTTTCCGCGCTAGATATCCATTCAGGGTTTTGAACTGCTCCAGTTAGCAAAACACAGCCGCGATCGACAGAAACTGACGCTGCGCTATATAACTCTGGACTAACTTTATAAAGTTTTGATTTTATAACA
>JAITTR010000087.1 GCA_031286725.1 Holosporales bacterium
AGCGAGTCATGACTTAGATATAAGAGGAGCGGGAAATTTAGTAGGAGAAGAACAATCTGGATATATAAAAGACGTTGGGGTCGAGTTATATCAAGCAATGCTTCAAGAAGCCATTTTAATGGTAAAAGCCGGGAACATATCCAATGCCGAAAAAAGAGAACATCAAGTTAATCTTGGAATTCCTATTTTTATTCCGGAGAGTTACGTCGAAGATTCAAATTTAAGATTGTCTATTTATCGCAGAATAGGAAATTTGGAAACCGAAGAGGAATTGGACTCTATGGAATTTGAGCTAGCGGACAGATTTGGGCAAGTTCCAAAAGAGGTTGCCAATTTAATTTTACTTATGAAAATAAAAATTCATTGCAAAAAAGCAAATATAGAGAAAATAGACGCTGGCGCTTCAGGCGTTTCTATTTCGTTCTTTGATAATAATTGCAATATAAAATCTTTGGATAGCTTTTTTAAATCTCTTGCGGTAACTCGCAATTCCGGAACTGCCAGACTGAAGTCATCTATGAAAATAATAATAACTAAAAAATGGCATGCCATAGAAGACAGATCTAAGGATATATTTGAGATTTCTAAGGAATTGGCTTTTATGAGCTCTGCAAAACTTTGAATAATTCAAAAATATGCTGGGGATGGCTAAAAATGGATTTAAGTGGGATTTTTCCGACTGCCCTGGAGGCGGGCTTCACTTAAAAAGGAGAACAACTTTTTTGAAAGGTTCGACATTACAACTATAATACCCAGGGGGCGGATATGGTACTTTTCAAGTATACCATATCCGCCCAAAAGATTTGTCAAGGTCCGCTCGCTTTGCTCGCTCTCCATCTTGACAAATCGAGGAGGCATAAAAATGCTTAACTTTACATACTTTTATAAGATAGAAATCACTCTATAAAGTTGAGAAATGGCTTTGCCCCGAGTCGTTTTCCTTTTCTGTGGTCGAAAGATTTTTATCGAGACCGAAAGCGGGATTTTTGTTTTACTTATCAAAGCGGAGTTAAATTTAAAAAGGTTGCTTATATAATTAGCTTCACAAGTTGCGACGATTTAATTTTAAAGGAAGCGGAGGGGAGAAATAATCTAGGGATATTAACAAAAAATTAAAAACTTTTTGTTAAAACAGAAACAAGAAACATATATTTTACTGACAGAATATGCGTATAATTCAACGCGGTAACACTTTCGCGCCTTATGACTGCTTCGCTTATTTAAGCGCGTATATTCCGTCCATAATAAAAAACGTTTTTTGAATAAGGCTATGCTAATGGGGAGAACGGAATGGCGTTTTTTAAAAATCGAAAATTAAGATTCGATATCTTCGCGGCGTTTTCGGCTCTAATGACTTTTGCGATTACGTCTGAAATATGGTATTCGTCAAACGCTAGTAAAAAATTAATACTAGATTTTGAAAAAGACTATTATTCGAAAGCGATAACAAAGACTACGACCAATTGGATTGACGAATATTTCAATCAACTTGAGAGTATAATCAGCGTTTTTGCAGGAAATTTTCGACCGGAAGATAAAGGTTCGTTTTCCGGATATAGCAAGTTGTTTTTGGAAACTTTAAAAAGCGTTCCGTATACCCTTAGCATTTATATTGGATTTAGCGACGGAAGAATGTTTCAAGCGAGAACTCTTTACGGATTAACCCATTTTCGAAATCCGGATAAGGGAAAGTTGCCTAGTTACGCGAAGTTTGCTATAAGAACTATGGAATACGCGAAGGAAACTCAGAAGCTGCAAGAAAGTTGGACGTATCTTAACGAAGATTTTGGAGTCGTATCTTTGGAGATTTTATCAAAACCCGAATATAACGTGGCTAAATCGACCTGGTATGTAAAAACCGAATTGTTAAAAGATAAGCTTTGGAGCGACGTTTATATTTTTAAAAGTTCCCAATTGCCGGGAATAACTTTATCTATGCCTTTGGGATATTATGATGACTCAAACGCAATAGGAGTTATTGCGGTTGATTTTGCGATCGAGCAACTTAAGAATATGTTAGAAAGCGTAAAAGGAAGTCCCCATACTATTTCATATCTTATAAGTCAAAAAAGCGAGGTAATCGTTTCGACAAGAGGAAATACGGGGACACTAACTACGAAAAACGACGACAAAACAATAAAGTTAACGACCGCAATGGAATCAAACGATCCTGTTCTTGAAAAAGCTATTTTATCTATTCTTGGAAACGATACGGAACGCGTCGCTTTTTCCGTTAACGAAATAGAATATATCGCTTCGATCCAAAAATTAAAAAAGATACCTTGTAGTTTGCTGACGATCGTTCCTCAAAGCGATTTTATCGGAGCTTTAAGCGGCGTACAAAGGGATATGACTTTAATCTCTTTATTTGTTTATCTTCTATCGTTTGTTATTGTGTGGATGCTTTCAAAGCGAATTTCAGATCCGATAAGCGCGCTTTGCGAATCGGCAAGGGCTATTGGGGAAATGAATCTTGACAATTATCCGAATCCTCCTAAATCGGGAATTATTGAAATACAAAAGTTGTCTAACGCCATGAACGCAATGAAATTAAGCGTGTCAACGTTTTCCAAATACGCTCCAAAAGATTTAGTCACAAGATTAGTAAAAACGGGAACGATACCAACTCTAGGCGGAAATATTGAAAACGTTACGATGTTATTTTCCGATATAGAAAAGTTTACAACGGTATCTGAAAAACTCCCGGCGGAGTATCTTATATTGCATTTGTCAGAATATTTAGATGAATTAACCAAAGAAATAATGAAACATAACGGAATAATAGACAAATATGTCGGAGATTCTATTATGGCTATTTGGGGAGCTCCAAATCCCGACGAAAATCAGGCTGTGAACGCTTGTTACGCCGCGTTGCGGTGTCAAGAATTGTTAGAGGAACTGAAAGAAAAATGGTTGCCTCTTGGAAAGCCTCCGCTTCCAACGAGAATAGGAATTCACTCTGGACTAGCTATCGTTGGGAATATTGGCTCTTGCGATAGGATGAGTTTTACGGCGATTGGAGACGTAGTGAATATTGCTTCGCGATTGGAAGGAGCGAACAAATATTACGGCACAAAAATTCTCGTTTCAGAAAGCGTTGCAAATATAGCGAAGGGAAAGGTTTTATTTAGGATAATCGATAAGATAGCGGTTAAAGGAAAAACCGTCGGGATAACCGTATATGAGCCTCTTTGCTCTATGAGAAATGCGGCTGATGACCATACTTATTATAATCAAATCGATCTTTGCTCAAAGTCTAAAGAAGCGTTCAAAGCGTATCAAAACCAACAATTCGAGGAAGCGTTGAAGATGTATAACAGGCTTTTGAGCGCGTTTCCGGAAATAGAAATTTCCGTTATGCCTTTAATAGAAAAATGTAAAGAATTTTCTGAAAATCCGCCTGTTAATTGGGACGGTATAAGTCATTTAACCGAGAAATAACGAAACGCGCTTTGAAAGCATGGAATTTATGTTTTTAAAAAGCCACTGTAAATTGAAGCTATCTATATTTAACTTAGGTTGAGCGTAAGAACTCAACCCACTTGGAAAAGCGATGTGGATTGGTATTCGCCAAAAGAAATCCTTATGTCCCTTAATAATTTCTTCTGTAACTACTCCTACTGTTGAACAGAAACCATATGTTTTATTAACATTTTCATGTTTAGCGCATACTTCTTGGATGATGCTCTAGCTTTTGTCTTTTTTTGGTTTTCTACCATATCTGTTATGTATGGCGACGTATTTGTCAAGCTAATTTGAAGGCTTATATCCCTCACTATTTGCCTTTAACTCTTTACTAGGTTTTGGTTATAAATATAAATTTGATGGGGATTATTTTTAGTAATGCAACTTTATTATGTAATAATTTATCTAAATGTAAGAGGGCAAAAATGTTCCACGTGGAACATTTTGTGATTTTCATCTAAGGAAAGCGAGATAATAAACCCCGATTTGTCAAGGTGGAGAGCGCAGCGGACCTTGACAAATCTTCAGGGCGGATTATGGTATAATTAAAAATACCATTTCCGCCCTCTGCGTATAAAAATTAAGTAGTATAATTGAAAGTATGGATAAAAATTGTCTAGCTTAGGATCAAAATCAAAACTAATCAATCTTTTTTATAAGAAGAACTACAATGAAAAACCATAATTATAAATTCTTAAGATTCGATAAAGTTTGAGTCTTAATAAAAATTATTGAACGCTTCTCAATAAAACGCAAAGAATTACTTGAGGCTCAAAATAGGCCGCCTCCGATACCTCCTCATTAATTTTTAACGTTATCCGAGAGCGAAGTTAGCTAATAAAGGCTAATTTAGTTGACAAGAACGCCGTTATCAATATTTAAAGCTAATTCAAGAAATTTTTCGGGACTAATATTTTCCGGTCTAGATAATTTATCTATATTACACTTTTTCAAGATATTTTCTATATTTCTATAATGTCGTTTTAATATGGAAAATATAGTTTTTCTTCTTTGTTGAAAACATAGGGAAATTAACTTTTCTAGGCTGTCAATATTTTCAATATCAAGTTTTTTCGGAGTCAATTTTACAACGCTAGACTCAACTTTCGGAACGGGAAAAAACGCTTTAGCGGAAACGTCAAAAAGTTTTTCCGTTCGGCATAATAATTGCGCAATAACGCTCAACCGTCCATATACCTTGGTATTTAGCCTTGCGCAAATTCTTTGCGCAACTTCCTTTTGAAACATTAGCGTCATTTTATTTATGTTTTTTATGTCTAATAGCCAGTTTACTAGCAGTTGAGAACTTATGTTATAAGGAAGATTCGAGATAATAATTATGTTTTTTTGCGTTAAATCTTGAGGTCGGGTTAAAAGCGCATCGGAATAAACAAAACGCAAGTTGTTATGATTTATTAGCATATCGTTATGTGCAACTTCAAAGTTTTTATCCTTTTCAATACAATAAACGTCGCAAGCTTCGTTTGTTAATTCTAATATAGCCCTTGTCAATCCGCAGGGGCCGGGTCCTATTTCTACTATGTCGCAATTGTCAAATGGCAAAGAGCATGACGCTATCTTTTTCAATAACGCCAGATCGCTCAAAAAATGCTGTCCTAAGGATTTTGCTCGTTTTCTATTTTCAAGGACTCCGGCTTTAGTAACGACCTGCTTAATTGTTAAAGACGGGGTTCCTTTATCTTTCTTAAGCATTAAATGCTCGAAGCAATAAGCAAAAAACTTGAATTACCAAAACCTTAGCTAGATGAAGACCAAAAAAGACTACCAATGGGGAAAAATCAAACCCGGCGACGGTCGGGAGAAATCTTCGAATTAAAGCCAACAACGGCTCAATTTTAGTCATTAGGAAAATATATATTCTAAGGAATACGCTGTTCCTGTTTTTTATAACGCCAAAAAATACAAACCAACCAAGTATAATATATCCTATAAGCAGATATTCTATACAATCCATCGCGCTTATAAGAAGACGAGCTAATGTTATGAGAATTAATGCCATATACTTAATAAGTTTTTAATAATATAGAGTTAGCTTTATTAGATTCTATCAAAGCCTTACCCGTTCCCAAAACGACGCAATTCAACGGATTGGAGGCAACCTTTACGACGACTCCGGTTATATGCGAAATAACGCTGTCCAGATTCTGTAACAGAGCTCCGCCTCCAGTTAAGGTTATACCGTTGTCTATGATATCCGCAACGAGCTCTGGAGGCGTTTTTTCCAAAGCTTCCTTTACTCCGTTTGCAATTGCCCCAACAGGATCCATTAATGCGTCTGCAATATGTTTTTGATTAATCTCTATGTCTTTAGGATTTCCGTCGAGCAAACTTCGTCCTTTAACTTTCATTTTTACGTCTTTGCTAGAAGGAGAACAGAGAGCCGACCCTATTTCCTTTTTTATTCTTTCCGCAGTCGCTTCCCCAATTAAGAGATTGAAATTTTTTCTTATATAATTCGTAATTTCCTCATCCATTTTATCCCCGCCGACTCTTATCGAAGAAGCATAAACGATTCCGCCAAGAGATATGACCGCGACTTCGGTAGTTCCCCCTCCAATATCGACGACTATCGAGCCGATAGGCTCAGTTATAGGAAGTTCCGCTCCAATTGCCGCAGCCATTGGCTCTTCTATCAAATAAACTTCCCTGGCTCCCGCTCCTTCGGCAGATTCTTGTATCGCTCTTCTTTCGACTGCCGTGGCTCCGTATGGAACGCAAATGACTATTTTAGGCGCGGTAAATATTTTTCTATTGTGTATTTTCTTTATGAAATATTTTATCATCTCTTCGGCTATTTCAAAGTCTGCGATTACTCCGTCTTTTAAAGGCCTTATAGCTTTTATATATTCTGGAGTTCTCCCAAGCATTTGCTTCGCTTCTTCTCCCACTGCCAACACAATCGTTTTATTATTGACGTTTGCGACAGCGACAACTGATGGCTCGTTTAAAACAATGCCTTTTCCGTCAACGTAAACCAACGTATTGGCAGTTCCTAAATCAATCGCCATATCGGTCGAAAGAAACCCTAAAATACGACTAAACACGAAAAAATACCGAAAAATCCATTATATGCTCAGAAGTATACATCAACCGCGTTTGAAACTCAAAAAAGTTTGATAGTTCTTTTCCGCTGATCTCTAAAATTTTAAGGGATAAAAAAGTTTTTGCATTTGAAAAACGCAATAGGGTATGCTAAAAATATAGGCGGGGAGTTGGCCGTCTATATAATCTCAATAGAATATCAAGAGTCTAAAAACAGATTTTGAATATTCTAAACAATCAATCTTTATTCTTATGATAAGGAGAACATAACATGTTGTTTAATACTAATAAATTCTTAGAAAATTTTAAAAGAATACATTTGAATACAGAGGAAATATCCGTATCAGATAATCTATTTCCATGGGGCGGATATGGTATAGGAAAATTATACCATATCCGCCCTGAAGATTTGTCAAGGTCCGCTCGCTATGCTCGCTCTCCACCTTGACAAATCGGGTCTGCAAAGAGTTTAGGTAAGTTATATTAGTTGTTTCTATGTAATGTA
>JAITTR010000106.1 GCA_031286725.1 Holosporales bacterium
AACGACTCCTATAGCCTATGTTAAATTGGCCGCGTACTGGGCAGACAGAGTAGGAAAAAGAGAGTTGATAGGATGTCAACTATCCTCGCCAAGAGGAGAATATTCTGAAATGGAATATAACGACGATTTTACATACATATATGCGAACTGTGTTATAACGACAAAAGGGGAGTTTTTGATTTGAATATAACCCATCAAAAATTTATAGAAGCCGTAAATAAAGTAGAAGGAGAATTAATTAATGGTTTTCTTAGAGAAGAAAATCAGATTAATTATTCACATTACAGAAATATCCTTCTTTCAGAATGGCATACAACCTCTGATAAAAATTTTAAAACGTATTTTCCTGCTATCATCAATGAATATTCCTCGTTAGACGCTTTCTGGGTATTCATGCGAAATAAGTTTTCTAGTTACGAAAAGATAAAAATCTACATTTATGAGAACTTTATACCATTTCGCCAATATCTTGAAAGCAAAGTATATAAAAACTCTCAAATAGTCGATTTTGTTCCGAATATCATTCTTTCCAGTCAGAACATTCGAGAAGACATTGATAAAGCTAATGAACGAATTAAAGATGCTGATTTTGCTGGAGCTATTACAATAGCTAGAACTCTTGCAGAAGCAATCCTAGTCGAAATCTACAAGAAATTAAATCCTGGCAATGAACCAGAACATAAGGGAGGTTTGCTCAAACTTTATAAGTTAGTGGCTTCCCGACTGTCATTATCGATATCTAAAGATAAAGATTTAGATGAACGCTTAAAAGGTATTTTGTCTGGATTATGCAGCATAACCAATGGCATTGCTGATTTAAGAAATTCTGCTGGAGATGCTCATGCAAAAAAGTTTAAGCCAATAGCTCATCATGCGCGACTTGCAGTAAACTGTGCCTTTACCTTTGCTCAGTTTTTGTGCGATACATACCTTTATCAAAAATAATAAGACTGTTTCATGACACCCTTTATCGAATCAAAAACTAGAAAACGCGATTGTTGAGTTATTAAAGAACGTCGGAATTGTTTTTATATATTATGTTATTATATATGTAAGCAATTTGGATTCTATCTTTAGCATGCGGATAGTCGGTTTTATTTGGATTTTTCAATTTTTCATGGCATTAGCTTTCGCAGAAATCACGGAACCTGGAACTGTTATTACTCTTGAAGATAAAAAAGCTGCCGAGGAAAACTTCGAAAAAAAAGACGAGTCTGGAGGCTTTCTAAAACTCCCTAAATCCAAAAAAGAAGAAAATATTATTATAACGGAGATAAGTTTTGGATTGGAAGAAGATTTGGAGCCTATTATTATATACGTTTCTCCTTCTTGCTTACACTGCGCGACGTTTATCGTTGACGAGTTGGAAGCTTTTATAGAAAGCAACAAGAATAAACATAAATTTATTTTAAAGTTTTTGCCAATATCAGCCAAAGACGTTTTTATTATGAAAGTCATTCAAAACGAGATAAAAGATGAAGACGGGTTTTTCCTAATTTTTAAAAATTATGCGAAAAGATGTCTTGCAACGATTAATAACATAAGGCCAACAGCACGTCAGGAAGAGCTTTTCAAGGGATCTAAAAACGACCCGGAGATGATAAAATTTCAAGTTGCGGCTTTAGAATTTGGTTTTTCCGAGAAAAAAATAGTAGCAGCGATTCCAGATATGGATGGGGATTATGAACGAAAGCTTATGGATTTTTATGGAACAGTCGTTGAGGGTATATCCGATATGCTGGAGAATAAAGACGTTAATTTGCCTTTGATAGTAAAAAACGACAAGATCTATAATTCTCTAGCTCAGGTTTCGAAAGAGTAGATTTTCCAAAACATTTAAATTCATTTTGAATTTGAATTAAACCGGATTTTTCATTAAGCAAATTTATTCCCGTTTTCATGTCAAAGCCTGTTGTGGTTCCTATTAATTTATTATAAGTCCCCGAATTAAGGGAAAGCTTACTATTAGTTAGGGGGTGACTCTACTCTTTTTATTAAATTAGCTTCAATTCTATAAAGTTTGTGGATAGAGCAATGTTTAGCTTTTCAAAACTCTACTATTTTAGGCCATTCGTTTATATAAATATTGATTTTTCAATGAAATATTTGATGCTATCATTTTCTGAAATTTTTTCGATTAGGAAGATTTTGTCAACATTTTTGCTTGAGAGTCGACAAATTACATTCTTATACGAAAACAAAGTTGGAAGGTTTGATAAAGCGACCGATTTGTCAAGGCGCATAGCAAGCAAAGCGAGCGAACCTTGACAAATCTCCCGGGCGGATATGGTATAATCTAAAAATACCATATCCGCCCTCTAAAGCTATGTTAGCTGATTCGGAATTTGTAACCGTTCTTTCATATCTCTTATTGGCATAATCAGGAATAGTCTCGAAAACGGATAATTCCTTCATAGTCAAATGTATTCTTTTAGAATTTTTTTAATAATTTATCAGTATTAAATAACATGTTATGCTCTCCTCTTAAATAAAGATTGATTATAGAATATTCAAAACTTATCCTTAGGACAAAAATAAATCTTAAATATCTGATGCGGTTCCCCAAACGGTCGTTACGCCGCTTATATTTTTAGAATACTCTCCTATCTCCTAAAATACGAAAACATTTTTGTCCCTTAAATTTTTATGTAAATTTTAAAAACCGACGAAGACGTAAACGATTTAGTTATATTTTGTAATAATATTTGCATTTATTATGCGCGATAATATATTGTTGTTTTTGGCTTTTATTGAGCTTTATGTGCGGGATAATTTCTGTTTTAACGTTTAACCAAAAGGTTTCCGATTGTTTGATTACCTCTTTGGAAAAGCTAGAGTATCGAGGATACGATTCCGCCGGCATAGGTTATATAAGCGAAAAATCTAAAATAGAAAGAATAAGGACAGTTGGAAGAATAGCAAAGCTAAAAACGGCGGTTGAGAACTTAAATATAAATACCCACATAGGGATAGGCCACACTAGATGGGCAACTCATGGGAAAATCGTCGAGAAAAATTGTCATCCTCATATTGCGAATGGAGTAGCTATTGTTCATAACGGTATTATTGAAAATTACGGAAAACTAAAAAATTGGTTGATAGAAAAAGGCGAAATTTTCGAAAGCGAAACAGATTCAGAAGTAATAGCAAAACTTATTTCGCACTATATAATGCAGGGTTTTTCATTTTTAGATTCCGTTAAAGAAACTATTTCTGAAATCGAAGGAACATATGCGATAGCTGCTATTTATGAAAAAGAGCCCAATATCCTCATAGGGGTCAAAAAGGAGTCTCCTATGGTCGTTGGGATAAGTCCGGATAAGCAAAGTATCTTTATAGCTTCGGACGCGCTTGCTTTGTCTACTCTTTCTGACAAGATAATGTATCTTGAGGAAAGAGATTTAATTATTTGCGAAAAGAAAGAAAATATAGAGTACAAAATATTCGATAGTTCGTTTAAAGAAGCGCAAAGAGCAATAGTTTCCAATAAAGCTCCTGTTGACGTAAATAAGAACGAATTTGAAGATTTTATGCTAAAAGAAATTTTAGAAGGGCCGACAGTAGCGTTAACAACTTTTAATAAGTTTAATAAAATAGATATTTCAAAATATAAAAGCGTTTCGTTTATAGCTTGCGGAACTTCGTATTATGCCGGAGTTTTGGCAAAGTATTGGCTAGAGGATTTTGCTAATATTCATGCCGACGTTGAAATCGCTTCGGAGTTTAGATATAGAAATCCAGTATTATCAAAAGAGACTCTTTACGTTTTTATAAGCCAATCCGGAGAGACAATAGACACTCTTTGTGCAATGAGAAAAGTTAAAGAAAGCGGATTGGGTACTATGGCCATAGTTAACGTTGAAACTAGCTCTATCGCAAGGGAGGCGGATTATAAAATAAATACTTTCGCAGGTCCTGAGATAGGCGTCGCTTCAACAAAATCGTTTATAGCTCAAGCCATGTCTTTGCTATTGCTTTGCGTCGATAAAAGTAAAATAGACATAAACGCGATTGTCGAAGCTATGAACACCGTTGTTAATAATAAGGAAAACATAAAAAAAATAGCCGACAAAATAAAAGGCAGTAAAAGCCTATTATATATAGGCAGAGGAACAAGTTATCCAATAGCTCTTGAAGGGGCTTTAAAGGCAAAAGAGTTGTCTTATATAAGCGCGGAGGGATATCCCTCGGGAGAAATAAAACATGGCCCGATAGCTCTTGTTGACGAAAATGTTTATTCGATAATATTGGCTCCGAAAGATAGATACTTTGAGAAAACAATATCAAACGCTCAAGAGATTTTGGCAAGAAATGGTAAAGTATTATTTATAACAAATAATAGAGTAGAATTAAATTTCGACGGAATGGATTTCATGTATATTCCTAATATCGATCAGACGTTACAGCCTTTTATATTAACCGTTGCCGTTCATCTTTTGGCATATTATATTGCTAAGTTAAAAGGATTGGACGTCGATAAGCCAAGAAATCTTGCGAAATCTGTTACCGTCGAGTAGATTAATGTGTGCAGCTAGAAAGATCAAGGTTAGAATGTGCGGACACAGAAGTCGGTAGAAGATGTTTAATAGAAAGCCTGGAAGAGGCAGTAGATAAATGTTGGGGCACCCAATTAGACACGGCTCTGGCAGCGGGAAGAGTACGCAGGTGTTTGAACAGTGCAAAGAGATATAAGGAAAGGCTGGCAGATGATATGTGTGAGCACAAATACCGAGAAGATGGAGTGGGCGGAAGGCACATTAAAAATTAGGGTTTCGACTGTGCATAGAGAAGTTTTATTTTAAAGAGGTAAACCTCCTAAGAGAAATATACAAGGCCGGGCTAAATGGAGAGAAGGACACGATAGGAAATAGGTTTGCGTATTGGTGTGGGCATCGAGTGCGAGAGTATGCGATGTGGACAGAGCAAGCCATAGCGAAAAGAGAAACAGAAATGGACAGCTTGGCGAGAGAGATAGGGATAGAATGGAAACATTAAATAGAGAAGTGCAAGGAAAGCATAAAGGCTTGGCACACAAGGGGATCGACCTGGGGGCAGAACATGCTGACGTCGGCAATAGACACACTGAAGTATATATTGGTAAAAGACGATGTAAAGCTACAGCAAATAAGCGAATTGGAAAAAATCGTCAATGACGCGATAGACAAAATACAAGATATCATAGAGATTAAGCAATGAAGAAAATAGTATTGGGACTAGGATTAGTAATAGCGGCTGTAAGCGCGGCACAAGCAGGATATAATAATGACGATTTCAAACGTCAGCGAGGGGCGATAGCTGTGCAAGAGGCAGCAGCGTGGTGTATGACATTTGATCCTGGGTATCCAGATTGGGCAGATTCCGTAACGGGGTTATGTGTGGAGCTAGATGCGGTAGAGGCGAGATATAGTAAAGCAGGAGTGGCACACCACGCAAGAAGTAGCATTGGAGATGTAGAAAGGGGTACAGGGGGCGGCACAGAGCTAGGGACGATATTATTTAGCGCTAAAGCCGATGGAAGATCCGGAG
>JAITTR010000035.1 GCA_031286725.1 Holosporales bacterium
TAGTCAATTCCTAACCCGCTCACGTCGTAAGGAGCAGACATTGCCCCTCCGCTCAGGACTGCCGCTATCAACGACACGGCCAATATTCTCTTTCTCATTTTCATTCTCTTCGTCCTCCACAAAATAAACCTATTCTATAATCTAAACGAGGAAGGGGTTTATCGTAAATTTAGAGAAAATTGTCTTTTAGCGCTATAACATAGAGTTATGATTTTTCTTTTCGCCCCATATTCTTCGTTTATTGCCAGGTTTCGTTTGTTATAATATGCAAGAAGGGTCATTAAGAGATATTATGAACGCAGACATAGTAAAAGCTTTGACGATTAAGGAAATAAAGCAAATAAAAAGAGACCCGAGCAGTATTCTTGTGGCTTTTGTTATGCCATTGATTATTCTTATAATTTTTGGATACGGAATTTCTTTCAATATTGAAAATATCAAAATAGACTTAGTACAACAAGATTCGGGTAAGATTGCTCGCGATCTTGAAGATTTATACGCGCATTCGAAGTATTTTTCCGCAAACGTTATTAGATCGACTCAAGAGGCTATGGGAAATATGGAATCCGGAAAGACTCAAGGAACGATTATAATTCCTCAGCATTTTTCCGAAAAAGTCCAAAGAGGATTAAAATCAGAGGTTCAAATAATAAGCGACGGGACAGATCCAAATACGTCCGCTTATATAGAAGGTTACGCTATGGGAGTTTTTACAAAATATCTAAAATCGTTAGCGAAATCGTCAGGTCCTGAGGTAAACCTTATTCAAAGGCTTTGGTTTAATCCTACTGCCGAATCTATAAACTTTCTCATGGCAGGGGCTCTTACTATGATTCTTGCGATTGTCGGAACCTTATTAACTTCTTTAGTTGTCGCGAAAGAGTGGGAGAAAGGAACGATGGAAGCTTTAATTTCGACTACAGTTTCTATTGTCGAGATAATCGTTTCAAAATTAATTCCGTATTTTTGCTTATGTATCGTTTCTCTTGCGATATCTTTGGCTTATGGAATTTATGTTTTTCGAATGCCGTTCGAAGGCTCTATTTTCGCGATAGCTCTTGTCGCTTCGGTTTTTGTAACGGTTTCGCTATTAATAGGGTTATTGATTTCAACTTGCGCAAAAGATCAATTTGTTGCGGCTATGGGGTCGGTTACCATTACTTTTATGCCAACGATGCTTTTGTCGGGATTTATCTTTGAAATAAAGAGTATGCCATTATGGCTTCAAGGATTTACGTTTGTTTTTCCCGCGAGATATTTCGTTTCAAGCATGAGGACTTTATGTTTGGTCGGAGACGTTTGGGAAATACTTTTAAAAGATATTTCAGTATTGCTTATTATGGCCGGGTTATTATTTTTGGCTCTTGAGAAAAAATTGAAGAAAAATGTCGAATGAATCCTTTATTATCGGAATAGATCCAGGATTAACTAAAACAGGTTGGGGGGTCGTTAAAAAAAGCGGAGACGATATAAAGTATATAGAATGCGGGGTAATCAAAACCGAGTCTTCCGACTCAATGGAAAATCGCCTAACGTTTATTTACAATTCCGTGTTGAATTTAATCTCTAGATTTAATCCGTTAGGCGTCGCTATGGAGCAAGTTTTCGTTAATTTAAATCCCGGTAGTAGCCAGAAATTAATAATGGCTAGAACCGCATCTTTTTTGGCGATTGCGAAAAGCGGATATGTCGTAAAAGAGTATACGCCCAACGAGATAAAAAAGAACATTACCGGCCTTGGCCATTCTTCTAAAGATCAAATTTACGTAATGGTTCAGAAAATTTTGAACTCCGATATACGAAAAGACAATATAAGCGTAACCCTAGATTCCATAGACGCGCTAGCCGTCGCCGTTTGTCATGCATTTAGTTTGTAGAACGAATTTTAAGTAATTGTCACATTGAAATAACTTTCAAGGAAATTTCTTATCGGAAGCGGAGGTTAATTATTGCTTAGCGTTTATGTTATCTTATGTATAATATAGAAGAGCTCTGTTTTTAGCTTATTAATATGAGAGAAATATCTCTTGATACGGAAACTACGGGGTTATCCGTTACAAATGGAGACAGAATTACCGAAATAGGGTGCGTCGAGATAATAGACAAAAGAGTAACTGGGAAATTCTTCCATAGTTACGTAAACCCGGAAAAAGAAGTTAGTAAAGAAGCGGAAAAAATTAGCGGCTTAACTTATGATTTTTTAAAATCTCATCCAAAATTTAAAGAAATTTGTGATGAGTTTTTAAATTTTATAAAAGACTCTAGATTAGTTATTCATAACGCTTCGTTTGATATTGAATTCTTAAATATGGAATTAAAAGAAGCGGGAACCGAAGTATTGAAAAACGATAGAGTTGTAGACACGCTTGCCATAGCTAGACAAAAATATCCAGGTTCTCCTTCCACGCTTGACGCTTTGTGTAAGAAATTTTCTATAAATGCGTCAAAACGCATAAAACATGGGGCTTTGATTGACGCCGAGCTCTTAGCCGAAGTTTATATTGTTATGTCGGTAGAAAAACGTCAAAAAGATATTTTTAGTTCGGTTAATTACTCATATGATTATTCTAATTCTATTAACAGAAACAAGGAATTACAATTTAAACTTATCCAAGTTTCAGACGACGAACTGAGTCTCCATAACGAATTTTTAAAGAAAATAAAAAACTCTATTTGGGAAAATATCAATAAGTGTTAAATAACGCTATATTCAACAGCGTAGATATATGTGTTGGAGAATATTTTAAACCTAGGGCGGCTTTATTTAAGAAACTGTTGGGTGATAGAGTTGTCGATTCTTTATTGCATATGCCTCTTTATACTATTGAAAAAGTTTATTCCTATCCATTATCTCAAAACGACATTGGGAAAATCGTCTCTACAAGAGTTTTCGTAGAGTGTGTCGATTATTCGAATTATAGCTCTAGAAGACCAATTAAGATTTGGGCAAAAAGCGGAGAAGCAGTCGTTAAAATCGATCTTTTTAATTATAAAAGCGTATACGCAAAGAAAGTATTTCCAATTGGAAAAGAAATTTACATATCCGGCAAGTTAACAAAAAGTGTAGATGGGTTTTTACAATTCGTTAATCCTTCAAAATCGTTAGTTAAAGGAAAAGCCGGATTTTCTAACGTTTATCCGCTCTCAAATGGCATATCGTCGGAAGGAGTTTATAGCGTTATTAAAAACGCTCTTATTATTTTAAATAACAACAATATAAATGAATGGATACCGGATAATGTTTTGCGCGAAAACAATTGGAAAAGTTTTTACGAGTCTTTATTTCTAATACACAACCCCAATAAGATTGTCGAAAATAAATTGAATTTCCCGGAATATCAAAGAATTTGTTTTGACGAATTGTTGGCGGAACAGCTTGCTATGAGGCTCGCCACCCCGAAAACAAAAAATGGAAATGTTATAAAAAACGAAAAGAATTTAATAAAAAAACTAAAGTCTTTCCTGCCGTTTAATTTGACTAAAGCGCAAATATTCGTAATAAACGAAATTTTTAAAGATATGGAATCGGGGACTTCAATGACTAGGTTAATACAAGGGGACGTCGGATCCGGAAAAACAATCGTGGCGGTAATCTCAGCCTTATATGCAATAGAAAGCGGATACCAATGCGCTTTGCTTGCTCCGACGGAAATATTAGCAAGACAACATCTTGAAAAAATAGGCTCTTATTTTTGTAAGCTTGGAATTAAAACGGAAATCCTAACTTCAAACGAAACGGGAAAAAGAAGAAAAGATATTATTTATAATATGGGCTCTGGAGAGTCTAAAATATTAATAGGGACTCATGCTATTCTTCAAGACGAAGTAAAGTTTAATAATTTAGGGTTAGTTATTATAGATGAGCAACACAGATTCGGAGTTAATCAAAGATTACGATTAATTGAAAAGGGAAATACTCCGCATATACTGAGCATGACTGCAACTCCAATACCAAGAACTATGATTTTATCCCAATATGGAGATATAGACGTTTCTTTTATTAAAGAAAAACCTATCGGGAGAAAGGAGATTATTACCAAAGCTTTGCGTATTGCTAGAGTTAACGATATTATTGATTCAATAAAACGAATAATAAGCCTTGGCCAAAAAGTATATTGGATCTGTCCTTTAATAGAAGAAAGCGAGAAAGTAGATTATACTTGCGTTATTAATAGATTAAATTATATGAAAAACTCCTTTGGAACAGACGCAGAAATGCTTCATGGAAAAATGAAAAGCGAAGAAAAAAGAAGTATTTTTGAAAAGTTTAGTTCTGGCGATTTTCATATATTGATTTCAACGACGGTTATAGAAGTTGGAGTGGATATTCCCGACGCAACGGTTATTATTATAGAAAACGCGGAGAAATTCGGTTTAGCCCAGCTTCATCAGCTTCGAGGAAGAGTTGGCCGAAGTTCTCTTCAATCGTATTGCGTTCTATTATATGACGATAAAAAATTATCAAAAATAGCCTCGGAAAGAATAAACATAATGAAGAAAACAAACGACGGGTTTATAATCGCGGAAAAAGATTTGATTTTAAGGGGCGGCGGGGAAATTTTCGGGACTAAACAAAGCGGTCAAAAACAATATAAAACCTTTGATTTCGAAGATTCCGATTCTCAAAAATATATATATCCAATTTTAAAACAAGCGGCTAAATTGGCTACCGCAATAATAAACGACAGCGATTCCATTGATAAGTATGAAACGCTATTAAAAATCTTTAATAAACACAATTCCCAGAATATAAAAAATTCCTTTTGATATAAAAAGGTTTTTACGCTATAATATAATTATAGGTAATTGGGAGGATTTGTTATGGATTATTTGAAATTTGGATCTAGCATATTAGCCGTTTTGGCGTTTTCTGTCATTGGGTTTCAAGCGGTTAGCGTCGTAAAAAACATGGGTTCTTATATCTCGACAAACGGATTGTCCGATAAAGTTGTCGACTCGGACGAGGTTGTCTTGACTATTAGCGTCAGAAACGACGCTGACGTTTTAAAAGAAATCAGCGAAAAAAGGAAAAAAGAAAAAGATATTTTAATCGACTTTTTAACTAAAAACGGAATACAGAATTCCGAAATTGATCGAATATACTGCGATATTGAGGAAAATTATGATTATTCCGCGGCTTCGAAATCCGATAAAAAGAAGTATAAAACGCTGGATAAAATTTCGATAAAAAGTTCTAGAGTAGAGGATATAAAAAAGCTGTCTGGAGACTTGTCAAAGCTTGTTGACGAAGGACTCTGCGTGTGCTTTGAAATAGAATATTATTACAAAGATATGGACAAGCTCAGAATAGAAATGTTGGAAGAGGCGACTAAAGATTCGATGAACAGAGCTGAGCGTATCGCGGAAAT
>JAITTR010000076.1 GCA_031286725.1 Holosporales bacterium
TTAACATCTAGCTATATTTAAGATTTCTAACAATATGTTGTGTGGTACTATAACTAAATATCGACGATTTGTAAGAAGGCAATATGTTTAAATTCTTATTATTGCTTCCTCTATTTTGCGTAACTTCAAATTCGGCTAGTTCTATTGATCAAATAAAACGAAAAGCTGATTTTTTAAATTCCGTGAAGCGAGAAGTACAAGAAAAAGATAAAAATAACGATAAATTTAAAGACCAAACCGCAGAATGTTTGGAATGTATAGAGTTTGCTCAATGCGGATTAGAACTAATAAATACAGAGCTGAAAAAAACAAAACGAAATAAGGAAATATTAAACGAGCTTATAGAAGACTTTAATAAAAAAATAAAAAACTTAAAAGACAAATATAAATTTCTAATGTTATCGGAGCAAGAATCCAATGATTCGGAAGCGGGATTTTCCCAAGATTCTATGTCTGTTTCCGCTATAGATTCTTTAAATCCAACGTCGAGGAAAAAGCCGTTAAAAAAAGGACAAGATTTCGAAGATATTGAATTTATAAAAATTCCCTCAGAAGAGCTGCCTCGAACAACAAGACAAGAAAGTCATATAGAAAATAAGATTTTTCCGATTGAATAATTAGGTAATTAGGAATTATTAAAAATGAAAGCCAATATAGACGCCATAGATTTGGAATTTAGCGACTTTTTAGAAAATATAAGAGATATAGACGTAGTAGAAGTATATACGGACGGCTCGTGCATTGGAAATCCCGGCCCCGGAGGATGGGGAGCAGTTTTTGTTTCAAGAGACAAAAGAACAAATATATCAGGATTTGAGAAACATACTACAAACAATAGAATGGAATTAAAAGCCGCTATAGAGTCTATAAAAGCGTTGCCTAAAAACATAAAATTGATAGTATACACGGATAGCTCTTACGTAAAAAACGGCATAACGATTTGGATAAAAAATTGGATCAAAAACAACTGGAAATTAGCGTCGGGACAACATGTAAAAAATCAAGACTTATGGGAAGAATTGACTGCCGCTATAGAAGGAAGAAATATAGAATGGGTTTGGATAAAAGGACACGCGGAATGTACGAACAATAATAACGCGGACTTTATAGCAAGAAGCGCGATAGTAACGTCGTATATGCAAGAAGAGGAAAATTAAAGTTGAATAAAAGAGGTTTTTTTATAACGTTCGAAGGAATCGACGGTTCGGGAAAAACTATTCAAAGCAAGTTATTGTTTGACTATTTGACTTCCAAAGGAATCGACGTCATCTTGACAAGAGAACCAGGAGGAACAAACGGAGCTGAACAAATAAGAAGCATTATTTTAACCGGCTCTGTCAACAGATGGGAACCAATTACTGAATCGCTATTATTCCTATCCTCAAGATCAGACCATTGGCTGAAAAAAATAAAGCCGGCTTTAGATAACGGAAAGATCGTCATTTGCGATAGATTTCAAGATTCAAGCGTCGTATATCAAGGAATTTGCAAAGGAGTCGATATAAAATTTTTAAACTATATATACGAAAATGTTACAAATAATAGACAACCCGATAAAACTTTTTTAATAGATATAGAGCCTAATATAAGTATTTCAAGATCTATTGCTAGAGAAAACTCTGAAACAAGATTTGAAAAAATAGATATGAGCTTTCACGAAAAAGCAAGAGAATCGTTTTTAAAAATAGCAAAACAAAATGAGAGATTCACCATCATAGACGGCAATAAGCCAATAGGAAAAATTCGCGAAATTATAGCGCAAAAAACTTTGGATATAATATAGGCACTACAGGGGCGGATATGGTAATAAAGAATTATACCATATCCGCCCTGAGGATTTGTCAAGGTCCGCTGCGCTTTCTACCTTGACAAATCAGCTCTTCTCTTTAGAGTTAAGGGACTTTAAATAGTCGGAAGGATTCTTTCTAATTGGAAGCAGTTCGCAACCGGGCTTAGTCTTCTTTTCATTCTCATGCTAAACTAAATTAGTCTACTCGCTCCTTTAGGAAAACATAAAAACCGCTTACATAGAAAACTAAAAGTACAAACTCAGAATTAATATTTCCAACAATTACGGAAAAATACCTTTCGGCTATAAAAGTTGCCTTCAACGCCTTTTCAAATTCCTGCTATTGATTAGGAGACGCTGAAACTTCCGTTTATGTACTACACAGTTTGAAAAAACGCATCTCTCCGTTCCCTAGTCTTCGTAGCTACCTGAAGAATTTTATCTAGGTTAGCCAAGAGAGTTAATGCTTTTAATATAACTTAAACAATTATTCTTATTTGGCTTGAAATTATTATTTACCCACCATTTTTCGCAAGCTTTTATTTTCATGGCAGCGTTTTTTATCTCAATAGGAAGATCTTTATATTTTATCGGGAACTCAGGAAGTTTTTTATTTGTTATAGAAAGATCTATCTGTTCGTTTAATACGCTACGTTTTATTATTTCGATTTCTTCAAGAAATTCTTTTCCTTTTTTATAATAGCAAAACAAAGCTCTTTCTTTTTCATAATGTTTATATTCTTTTATTTTTTGCTTTTGAAGCTTAGTCAGACGAAAAGTCGTCGTTAAGTCGTCATAAGAAAATGATAGATATAATTTGAGATCTAGCGAAATATCTTGAGGAGCTTTTGTTAACGTATCGATATTTACGTTATTAAAAATATTGGAGAAAACTAGAGAATTATTCATATTACTCAAGATAGGAATCGTATGTTTTGATTCTAGTACTTTAAATAATTCTTTTTGTATACGCTCTATTGAGATTAATTTTATTTGCTTTGAGAAATTTTTGATTGCATCGGAATATTGATTTTCTAGATCGCCATATTTCGCGCAAAATCTGTAATACCTAAAAATTCTTAAATAATCTTCTGTTATTCTTTTTTCCAAATCGCCTATAAACCTCACTTTTTTGTTATATAAGTCTTTTATTCCGTTAAAATAATCGAATAATTCTCCGGATTTTGAAACGTATATTGCATTTATGGTAAAATCTCTACGTTTTACGTCTTCCTTAAGCGACGAAGTTCTTGAGTGCTCGCAATGTCTTCCGAAACATTTTTCATCTTTTCGAAGCGATGTTAATTGAAATTTTAAGCCGTTTATTATGACGGTTATTGAACTATATTTTATTCCAGTTAAAATACATTCTATGCCTTCATTTTTTAATATATTGATTACGTCGGATATACCAGCGTTAATTGCTATGTCAAAATCTTCCGTTTTTTCTCCAAGAATCGCGTCTCGGACGCAACCTCCGACAAACAAGGCCTCTATTTGATTTCTTTCAAAAATACTAAATAACAGTTTTGTTCCCGAGAAATTTAAAAAATAAAAATCGTATTTCAAAGCCGCTCTCTCCATTTAATTTGATAAATATTATAAAATGCCAGAGCAATATTTATAGTCCTTTTCGGAACTAGTTTTTATAAAAACAAGGCGAGTACGGTTTTATTTTTGGGAATTATATTACCTCTCATATTTTTATTGTAATCTAAGGGCTATTTTCTGCTTTTCTATTAATTCTTTTCTAGCTTTTTTCGCATAATTTAACAGCTGAAAAAACTCGTCTTCCGAAAAAGGCCTTTGTTCTCCGCACGACTGAATTTCTATTATTTTGTCGTCGGACATAATAAAATTTGAATCTACTTCCGCTTTCGAATCTTCCGCATAGTTTAAATCCAATAAAACGGCATCGTTCACTATTCCGCAAGAAACAGCTACTACGTGACTTTTTATTGGATTCCGCTCCATTTTTCCCTTTTTTAATAACTTCTGACAAGCGATATAAAGAGCTATATATGCACCGGTTATGCTTGCAGTTCTTGTGCCTCCATCCGCTTGTATTGCGTCGCAATCTATTTTTATTTGCCTTTCTCCAAGTATTGACAAATCGACTACGGATCTTAAAGAACGACCTATTAATCTTTGGATTTCCTGCGTCCTTCCGGATTGTTTTCCTTTAGCAGCCTCTCTGTCCGTCCTGTCGGAACAAGAACATGGCAATATCCCATATTCTGCGGAAATCCAACCCGTTCTAGTATTCCTTAGAAAAAGCGGCGTTTTTTCTTCTATCGTCGCAGCGCATATTATATGAGTGTTCCCAAACTTTACGAAACATGATCCGTCGCCATAGTTGTAATAATTTGGGATCAAAGCTATTTGACGGAGTTCATCATTAGCTCTTCCGGAAATTCTTTTCACATTGTTAGTTTTTTGCATATCATTATTATAATTTAGCGCTTTGCAACAACATTTCCAATATGTATCAGAGTTTTTTGAAATTAAGTAGATCTCTTTTAAATTTTATTGTCTCACTCTCGTAAAGGAACTTCTTTTAGTTAGAGCTAAAAGAATTCCAACGCTGATTGAAGAGGCTAAAAGAGAACTGCCGCCATAACTTATAAACGGAATAGTCATCCCTTTTGTTGGGATTAGATTAAGGGAAGTAGAAATATTTATAAGGACTTGCAACCCAATCTGAAACACAATCCCAAATACTGCCGCAAATGTGAAAATACTTGCTGAAGAAGACTCCATAGCTTTTATTAAAGGACGAACTATTAGCGTTATGAATAGAGCGATTATTATTACGCATACTATAAATCCAAATTCTTCTCCAATAACGGAAAATACAAAGTCTGAATGCGAATCAGGAACCAGCGTTTTTATTACGCCTTCGCCGGGGCCTTTTCCAAATAATCCGCCGCTTTTAAACGCTTCCAGAGACTTTTGAACTTGATAAAGATCAGTGTCTTCTCCGCCTCTAATTAAAAATTTATCGATTCTCTCCGAGAAATGAGGGAAAGCGCAATAAAGCCCAATTAAAGAACCTAACGCGGTAATTATAAATATCCCGATCATAAAAACAGAAAGTCCAGAAATAAAAAGTTGAGTGCCCCAAGTTGATAGTATTACGATAGCCATTCCAACGTCAGGTTGAAATAAAAGGAGGAAAACCGCCAGGGCTACGCTAACAAAGGATAGGATTATGCCTGGGAATTTTTTATCGCCGTATTGTTCGAATATAAGCCAAGCCGTGATTATAGTCAATATCGGTTTTAAAAATTCCGACGGTTGGATAGAAAATCCGAATACGTTTAACCATCTTTTAGCTCCTTTTATTTCGGCTCCCAAAAATATAGTCGCTATTACTAAAATTATACAAACAAAATACCCAATTATCGCGAGTTTTCTTATTTGTTTTATCTGAAGAAATGAGACGAATATTATTGTCGCAATAGATATGGGTATTATCGCTATGTGTTGCTTTACAAAATAAAAAGGGGGAAGTCCTAATTTCAAAGCGACTCCTGGAGTCGAAGCTATGTTGACGCATATCCCAATAGAAATTATTCCTATTACGACAAATAACGTAACCCTATCTATTGACAATAACCATTTCTTAGCTATGTTTTTTATAGTATCTCTCATTATAATTTTATTATAAAACTTTTCTATCTATCTTGTTAACCAAAATTTGGCATGTTATAATATATCCTAATTAGAGTGTTATTATTGGGATTAAATTTTATGAAATCGTTGAGTAAAGTTCTTTTGCTTTCTTGCGTTATTTGTGCTTTTGACGCGAATGCTCTGGAAGATATTTTAAGATCGTATTATGCCGAGCATATAAATTCGATTGGAGGAGTCCCTTGGACTACTTTGAGAAACGGAGACCTTGCCACTCCTTCTGTAGAAAATATCGGCAATTTATTCTGCGACATGTATGAGGGGGATCATTTAGGAGCTAGCTTAGCAAATTCAAACGCAAAAGTAGAAGGCCTAACTAAAAGATGTATATCGCCTACTAACTATTCTTGGGACGCTTCTATTTTAACTCCAGATTATAAAAACTATATAGTCCTTTCTAATCTATTCCCAAAGGTTTTACAAAAACTCCGAAATAACGAGAGTGTAAATATTCGAGGATTTCTCACTAACGAAAACAGACAAAGAGAAAATGCCATTTTGAAAAATTGTCTTTCCGATGGAGATTTTGCCACGGCTATGAATGATTTAGCGATATATTTCGATGGTCTTCGCTTGATTGATTTTTGTCAAAAAGTCGTAGATTGGGAACGTATCGAAAGCGCTTCTGTACTGAGGGGCGTTATTACGACAAGTTTAGATAGCCAAAATCTTGCTTCGTTTCAAGAGAATTTGGCAAAAGCTTTCGTTAGGGCAAAAAAGACTCCTGCTCTAAATCATTTGAACCAGCGACCTGCTGACTATCGATTGGATATAGATTTTTTGCAAGGAGTTTTTGGAGATGATGGCCATGGCGATTTAATTTCGAAAATTGTCGCGTCAGCTGCTTTTAGCAATTCCGCCAATCACGATTTTTGGGAATCCTTGTTGAAGTCCATCGCGACAGATCTTTGGAAAATTTCAACCCAATCCTCAAACCAAGGATTGTTGAACGTTGCTGGGCGTTCTTTTTATGAATACGTTAAACTTATGCGAGATAATGGAAAACTGACTTCTGCGAATTGTCAAGAATTCCAAGATATCTGTTCCGTGCTTTTCGATCGAAGACCGTCTTCTGATCCCAGATCTCCTACCAAGCCGTCGTATTTTAATTCGTTCCAATCCCGTCCAGAAATGCAACGTTTGATTATTATGTTGAATAATATGTTTTTGTCGACCCCATGCAAAGAAGGCTTTTTAGCGAAAGCTCGTGCTGCATATCCAGGTCTTTTTGCGGAATATCAAATCTCTGACCGGCTTCAAGACGTTTCTGATTTCTCTTCCATATATTTGCCCCAAACCTCTCAGGCGATTTTTGCTCAATTGAGAATGACAAATCCTGAGGCTAGCTACAAAGACTCAGCAATATTCCAAGCTTGGAATGCCGCTCGGGTTAGAAAAGACCCGAAAGAGATATTGTTATCGTTTTCTGGTAATGCCGGACTTGAAGCAGCCTTTGCATTTCAAATACAACCAAGAGGACAACAGCCTTTGAAACTTTCTAATTTTATTCGTTGGGATCAAACCAATATTAAATTTGATTTTCCAGACTTTAGGGCTATTTATGATCAAACAGCACAAGCTAATGGGTTCCTTAAGCCAGAGTTAAATGTTAAAGTTTTACCCAACTCACCAATTCGAGATGAAATTTATCGACACCACGATCTTTTAGCGCCTACAATTGATAACTACAACCTTTCAAGAGAGACGGAGTTTCAACGTATATTTAAAGATAACTGCCGTGGGGATTTTGCAAGTTCTGGACTTTTGGGCGAGCTCGTAGTCGATGAAATTCTTTCTTACGAAGAGAGATATCAATATTTAGAAAATGTCGGGTTAACAGATGGGAGTGACGGTTACGCCAATCTTTTGGATATCAGCCAATTAATCAGCGCTGAATCTTATACTCCTCTAGTTCCTGTTCAAGGTATGAATTGGTCTATTGCCGATTTAGCTCATCAAATTTTTGATTGGGATTATGATCTAAACCCTAGCTTAAAACCCTCTTGGGCCGGGTTAGATGAATTAATAAATAGGCCAGTATTTACATTGGATTTAGAGCAAGGCATACGTATATCACAACAATCGTACGATACTTTTAAGGCGGCTCATCCAGAGCAAAGCGCAAATCTTTTCGAGCTTCTGTCTTTGCTTTCAAACGCTAATTATTATTTGGAGCATTTTAAAGCAATTCACTAACCGGGAAACTAAGATAAAGAGAGGTTGTAAGCGTTCTATCTCCTCTCTTTAACCTTCCTATAAAACTAATACATTTTCCTTTTGGAACGAAAAAACAAAAGATCAATTTACGAAGCGTGTTGTCAAGGGCAAAGAGCGAACGAAGAGAGCGTCCCTTGACAACTCGAGCGAAAGGAAATTGGTATAATTCAGTTCCCCCAAAAGGAAAATGTTCTTTTTTAGTTTTAAATTTGAGTAGAATAAATTTTCCGACTTGATTCTGCGTTTATATATTAAGATCTCTTTTAAATTAATTTAAGCATGTTGTTAAAACATCAAATTGTTATTTTAAATGAAGCAATTTATATCCCATAAAATTTATCTAAACTTTTATGAGATAAAAATATTCCATAAAGCAAGGAAAGCAAACATTTTAGCTTAATAAAACTCCGATTTGTCAAGGTGGAGAGCGAGAGAAGCGAGCGGACCTTGACAAATCTTCAGGGCGGGTATGGTATAATCTTCTATACCTTATCCGCCCCCCTTATAAAATTTAGGAGGAACAAACAGAAGCGGATATAGATAATAGAGCTCAGCCACCCCCAAGACAGCAAAAACAACTATCTTCTTGACTAAGCCCGGGGTTCTCTAGATAATGTCTAATAAGATATAATACAAAGGTTGAAAAATATGAGCCATACGAAAAATAAATACGCGGCGATTTTCGCTATGACATTTAGCGTATTGTTTTATTTTCTTGTCTATGTAATAAGAGTAGAGCCCGGAATTCTGGCGAACGATTTGATGGCGGAGTTTAAGATGACTTCGTCCACATTAGGATTTATGGCAGCTGTTTTATATATGCCATACGTGGCGATGCAGGTTCCTTTCGGAGTTATAGTAGACAAACTTGGAGTAAAACTAATGACAATACTATGTGGATCTTTATGCGTGATCGGGACTTTCATTTTCGGTTCGGCTAGCAACGTAGAACAATTAGAAATTGGACGTTTTTTGATAGGATTAGGCTCCGCGTCAGCTTTTATATGCTGCGGAAAAACTGCTTCTGAATTTTTTGATAAAGAGAAATTATCCGTGCTATTAGGAATAGCGATGTTTATGGGATGTTTGGGAGGAATTACTGGGGCAACTCCAACAGCTTGCTTAGTAAGTTTAATGGGCTGGAGAAATACGACGTATGCAATTGCCTCCTTTGGTGTTCTTTTAACTGTTTTAGCTGTCTTATTCATGAGTGGTAAAAAAACGCCT
>JAITTR010000081.1 GCA_031286725.1 Holosporales bacterium
CTACGGCGTTGATATTTTAGCGTAAAAATCACTTGTTGAATATCTTGTTTAGAAAAGTGAAAAATCCAGTTTTTTTCTGTAGGCTTGATTGTATTTTTTCTTCAGTTTTTGGGGCTGAAAGATTCTCGCAAGCTTGATCTATCGATATAGCGGCGGCTTTTTGTATTTGCGTCGATCTAGATGGAGTCCAACATTCTTTCAAGGCCGTTTTAAGCATGGCTTTTGGCGTTTTACATTTACCGTTTTGGATTTGCTCTTTTACGGCGAGCAAAGCGTTTTCAATTTGATGATCTTCTAATTCGCTGAGCATGCGATTAATGGACGCTCTTTTGAAACCATATTGCATAATCTCGTCGACATATTCGTCATGAGACGAGTCGTTGTACAATTCTAGGAATTTCGGTTGTTCCTCCGCCTTTTTCTGATTTTTAGGCTTTATATCGAACTCGACGGCGACAATCTTCCTTCCAGATTTTTTAAACTTAAAATCGATCATCATATCCGTTTTTTCGTTTATTTCTCGCTTCGCTATTTCGAGAACTTTCAATTTAAATGCGTTAAATCTTATATATTGATCGTCTTTTATCGCTAATTGTTTTTTTAGCTCATCAATGAAAAATGTTCTACTGCCAAATTTATCCTGCTTTTTTAGCATTTCGTATATTCTCATGGCATAAATGCTTGAGAGCACTATTACTTGCGATAACTTGTATTGAGTAAAATCGCGTCTTAATCCTAAAAGATAAGGAGCTAATTTACTGGAAAGTCTTATATCCGCATACCCTTTTCCATAAAAGTAGTCGATATAATCCAGTATATTCGTTTGAGTTATTAGTTTCTCTTCCGGTATGTGAATTGTAATTACTTTGCTCATTAACCGTTTAGAAATTTCCTGTAGATCTCTGTATGTATTCTTAGTATTGCTTACTCCAACGGCTTTAGCGAATTCCTCTACGGTAACTCTGAAAGTATGAAATTCTTTATCGTCAGGATTGATTTTTGATACTAAAAACATAAAAAGTTTTTGTTCTTGCTGATTTAATATACGCGGAGCGTCGACTAACTCATTATGCTGGACAACCACTTCATTTCCAGTAAGTTTTGCTTTTTTGATTTCGTATAATTGTTGATCCATTATGATTTCTAAATAATTCCGCCTGGCACTATACATTCGAAAAACACCTATTATCAATAGTAAGTGGTTTTAAAACCGTAAAAAAGTGGCTTTTGGATGGCGAAAAAGCCGTAAAAAGGTGGTCGATACTCTAAAAAGCCAACCATCAAAAAGTGGCTTTTGCGACCATCAAAAAGTAGCTTTTGACCGTCAAAAAGTAGCTTTTCGGTCTCGCGAGCCTCTGTGGCAGAGGGGATAGCGGGGGGTCTAAAACAAGATAAAAACAAGATGTTTAAAAAACGCGGGCGGGCGCGTACCCTGTGCAAATGTGCATAACTTTCAAAAATCGAAAAAAACGCGGACGGTAAAACCGAGTTTTTAAAATCAAAAAAATACGAAGCGGAAAGAAAGTAATCGGACATGCTTCGCATGACTTTTGTTTTCGCTCGCGGTACCCGCTCGCATTTTTGCTAGTGAAAGGAAGCTTGAACGAGATTGATGTTGGATAGCGAAGAATTTTTATGCGGAAAGTTATGTTTCGTTGAAATTTCAAGCAAAATACTGCTTTTGATTTTCCTTTCGTCGTTTTGATCCTTTTTCGCCGATATTTTTATAAATCCCAAAGCGGGGATAAGATATAAGATAAACATGCCCCGTAAAGGGGGTAAAAATGGCCGTAGGATGGGGTTGAAGCCAAAAGAGCGGGAAACATTCGTCTGGATCATAAAATGCACTCTACGGGCTTTTAAATCGATTTTTGGAAGACGCACCGACTCAGCGTGGAATGACGCTACCAACAAATGTCTGAAACTTCAAGTAAAAATAAGCGCTATTCCAATAAATTTGACGAAATCCAAAGAGCGGAATGTAAAAGTAAAATTCTCTATTCGATTTGATGTATTTAGCCAAATTTGTTAAGTCAAATGAACGGATTTAAGAAATATTGAAAAATGAGAGAAAACACTGCAGAAGCGCGTCGAAGATGATTTATTCATGAGGGGCATCTAATTTAGCCAAAAAAATCGAATGAAATCTCAAGTTTTGGCGAACTTGGTTTTAATCCCTGATTCTTTAGCATAAAAAATGCCGTGCGCTTTTTAATTTACAGCGAAATGCACGGGAAATCTCGTATTGTATTATTAATACAACGAATGTATTCTGCATTTTGATATTAAAAATGCGATTTTAATCGCAGGTTTTAAAAAAAATAAAGAGGAAGAAAACTATGCATGATAGAAAGTTGTATCAAAGAATCGTGAGAGAACTCTACAGGGGAAAAGTCATGGTAATTTACGGTGCGAGACGCGTTGGAAAGACTACTCTGTCAAAGGAAATACTTGCAAACCAGGCTCGAGAAGGCAAAAGAACTGCGTATTATAACGCTGAGCTTTTACCGTACTCTCAACGGTTTGCCACAACTGATCCATTAAAACTTAGAGAAGCCGTCGGGAATGCTGATATCGTCGTTATAGACGAGGCTCAGCATATTAACAACGTCGGATTGTCGCTAAAAATCCTAGTGGACACATATCCTGAAATACAGATTATCGCCACGGGATCGTCAAGTTTTGACCTGGTCAATAAGATTGGCGAACCGTTGGTTGGACGCGCGAGACTTTTTCAGCTTCAGCCGCTGTCGATAACGGAAGTCGCCCATAATCCGATAGATACGTATTCGCTTCTGGAACCCATGATGATTTTTGGCGGATATCCGTCCGTTTTCGGTGTGCATTCGCAAGAAGCCAAAAGAGAGCTGGACGAAATCGTCGGCGGATATTTATACAAGGATATCTTTGCATTGGAACGCGTAAAACACTCCAAAAAGCTTGTGGAATTACTTCAGCTGTTAGCTCTTCAAATGGGAAACGAAGTATCTTATAGCGAGCTGGCAACTAATCTTAGAATAGATCGAGCGACCGTTGAAAAGTATATAGATCTTTTAGAAAAATGCTTTGTCGTCTTCACATTAAGAGCGTTTTCAAGAAACTGTCGCAAAGAAATATCCAAAAGTTGCAAGGTATATTTCTACGATCTTGGAATACGAAACTGTTTGATTCAAAGCTTCAATCCTTTTTATGCACGCAACGATATCGGAGCTCTTTGGGAAAACTTTTGCATAGTTGAAAGAATGAAGAGAAACTCTTTTATCGGGCAATATGCCAATCTTTATTTCTGGAGAACATACGATCAGCAAGAAATAGATTACATCGAGGAATACGACGGAGTTTTACATGCCTATGAATTTAAATACAGTCCAAAGGCGAAAGTAAAAACCCCCAGGTTGTTTTTAGAAACATACCCGTCTGAATTTAACGTCGTACATAAAGATAATTGGCATGAGAAATTCATAAAATAAAAAACATCCGTCGTCGCGAAGCGACGAAAGGAGCGAGTGCGCACCTGCTTCGCAGGTAACGCAAACTAGCCTACGGCGTTGATATTTTAGCGTAAAAATCACTTGTTGAATATCTTGTTTAGAAAAGTGAAAAATCCAGTTTTTTTCTGTAGGCTTGATTGTATTTTTTC
>JAITTR010000073.1 GCA_031286725.1 Holosporales bacterium
GCTCTTCCGATCTAATATTGAATCTTTGCGCTCTTCCTGTAACAAAAATTCCAGGGAAGGTTCTTTCTGCAGAGCGCAGGTACCGGCGAGGAGATGTTGGGGCTTTTTTGGCTGATGGGAGTCAGCAAATAAGCTTTATCGCTCCCATAACGCTTGAGACAATTGACAGTGATGCTTTCTCTGATAATCGCACTATTATCGTTGCAGATTTTTCGCATTGTCCAAATTTCAAAATACTGGGAGGATTTGCCAAAAGTGGAATTCAAGCGGTAAACGTTCCTCTAACGCTTGAGGAAATTGCGGACTTTGGATTTAATGCTTGCTCTTTGAGACGCATAGACCTTTCTCGTTGTTCCCTACGGCGTATTGGAAATTCCGCTTTTCACGACTCCAATATAGAAGTTGTAGCGCTCCCGGAGGGTCTTAGGGAAATTGGCTCCTATGCTTTTGCTGAATGCCCAAATCTAACGAAATTAGTTTTTCCTAGCTCTCTTGAATCTATAGGCGAATACGCGTTTTGTTCCTGCGATGGTCTTCGTCATTTGACTTTTAGCGCTCAGGTATCATGGAATGGAGAACCATTTGAAACATGGTATTCTGATAAACGCTCTCCTTCTCTTGAGGAAGTTACATTTATAGGAATGGATACTTCTAAATTGCTTCCGGCTTTTGCTAACGCGATTGTTCGAAGAGATTGGATAAAAGAAGAGTTTCCCAATCAGATAACTAATTGTCTAAATTTCTATAATACAAAGCTATTATCACCCTTCGGGTCTTTGACGCCTGCTGAAATTATGGCATTGGATGCTAATCTTAGACCAAAGCTTCAAAGGTTTGTTGGCAGCGCTGTGCTTCAAAAAAGCATTGCCGAAATGAATGCTCCAGAAACGGCTAAAGCTCTGAGAGATGAGATGTTTACGATCTTTTGGAGCTCCCTACGCGAGGTTGTTCCTCGAATTCTTAATGCTGTAGATGGCAATATATTATTATATAGTGTAGCGCTTAAGGTTTTATTGTCTCATATGCCTTCTCCTATTCCTACAACTGTGTTTAGCGAAACTGTTAGTTTCTTTGGCTGCGGAGCTAGGCCGTTACACGCTCCGTAAATTTCAAGTAAGCGGGGCTCGTTCAACGAGCCCACAACTCCCCTTCCTTATGAGAGGAGAGGCTTTATAGTAATCTCTTAAGAAATAATGACAAACGTTCTTAGGATATTGTTCACTAAAGTTTGCTATTTATGAGAGATATAATCTCGTCCGAAAGTTTTTTAGTTATATTGGGGATATAAAGCTTCTTTAAATTTTCTTTCATAGAGTTTATTTGATTGGGATTATTAATTACTTCCAATATTATCTTTTTCAATTTTTGAGAACTGATTTCCGCCTCGTCTATAACAAACGCGGCGTTTCGTTTCAAAAGAAACTTTGCGTTTTCTTCTTGATCTCCGTTTATTGATTTTTTATAAGGGATGAGAATTGAGGGCTTTCCAAAACCTATTATTTCAAAAACGCTTGACGCTCCAGATCTTGATATAACAAGATCCGCTTGCTTATACAAATCGCCTATGTTATGAAAAAAGTCGCTTACCTTATATTCTATTTGAGCTTTGCGATATTGACATTCTACAAAATCCTTGTCTTCGGGTAAAACCTGACTATATGCGACGATATCCTTTTCAAGCGATAGCAAAGCGTCCGTTATTAATTTTGAAAATATTCTAGCTCCCTGGCTTCCCGCAAACGTTAATATTGTAAATTTTTTATTTTTTAAATTTTCCTCCGAGTCGTATTCGTTTTCGAATCTTGTCGGCATTCCAATGTTTTTCACTTTTTGGGATTTTGCTAAATTTTTCGTATTTTCAAAAGACGTTATTATTTTAGAGGCAAATAAAGACAATAATTTATTCGCTTTTCCAATAACCGCGTTCTGTTCATGGATTAAAGTCTTTTTTCTTAATATCTGTGCTGCCAAGACATACGGGACGGACGGATATCCCCCAAATCCGATAACGCAATCGCATTTGCTTTTTAATAAATAAAATATTGCATAAACTATATTTATTAATAGCGAAAAATAAAGCTTTAATCTTGAAGACGTGTTTATATTTTGTATTATAGCTTCTTTTTCAAAACTTCCAAGGTATTTTGCCCCTCTTTTATCTGTCGCGAATAATATTGCAATATTGTTCTTTTTTAGCTCGCTAGCGACGCAAACGGCAGGGAAAACGTGCCCTCCAGTTCCGCCAGCGGCGATAATAATTTTCATCTTTTTAGGATTTTTTATTTAGCTAAAACTTCATCGGCTCATAATATCATTTCTTGAATTCTTACGCAATGGCTACTCCCTATTTAGAGAAGGCGAGAGTATTAAATATTGCGAATATTTTGGCGAAGTAAATTAACATAGGCTCTTAACTAAAGTCTCTTAAATTATAGAGAAAATTAAGGCTGTAATTAAAGAGCCAAATTTCTCCTCTACAGTTGAATCTAAATTCACACTCTCTTTCAGCGTAATACAAAATGATTTGAACAATTAAGAACTATTTTACAAACAT
>JAITTR010000062.1 GCA_031286725.1 Holosporales bacterium
CACTAAATATGGGGAGAATGCAATGGATGTTGGGCAGACTTCCGTAGGGCAATTAAATTAGCTTAGAACCAGAGTTGGTGGACATGTCTATCTTCGCTAGTCTTACTGCTTGTTTTGATTCTATCTCTTGTCTTGATAAGCCAGCAGCCTGCGTAGCTGATTAATAGGCAACCCCATAGATAGTAGCTTTCAGTAGTCTCTCTGGTTTTACTAAGCTCCCCTTCCTTTAAGCCATCTTCTTTAGCGACAAAGATGTCGTTAGCATACTCTGGAGTCAGCTCGCTTTGGTTATCTCTACATTCTTAATGGGAGATTTAGGCTTTATCACGCAGTTCAGGAAATGTATTAATATCCTCGGATGTTTTGTGTCTCCAAATATAATCTTAAACATTACGTCTTCCTTTGGGCCTTTTCTCTTTCATGTCGTCCTCAATCATTAATGTTCGTCCCAATTCCACATAGTATGATAGCGCAAACTTATAATCATTATCATATGATTCAATAAGTCTTCATAGAGTTTTAATCATCCGAAATGGTATAGCGCAAGAATATTGGAGATATAAGTTAGAGTCATTAAAACTAAATTTGAATAACCGTGAGGAGCAACGGAAAGATTTTGGTACCACAATTGGTACCATATTGGGAAAAATCCAAGTTAACAATCCCAGAATTTCAACGAAAGCAGACTATGAACTGGCGGAGAGAGGGGGATTCGAACCCCCGGCGCGAGTTCGTCGCGCAACGGTTTTCGAGACCGCCCCAATCGACCGCTCTGGCATCTCTCCATTGTAAATGATATAAAATCGTTCGCTTGCAATCAATAATTAATACAAAAAATTTTAAATTAGTGCTATCATAAATTTATATTGGAATAAGGAATAAAACGTTATGATTTGTAAAAAGTTTTTTGTATTAATTCTTACTGTTTCCCCTCTTTGCTATTCGGCTTCTTCCGATGGCAAAGCTGTTTTATTTGAAAGCAAAGTTAAAAATAAAGCGACTTCGAAGAAATCCGATCTTTTTTTCGCGTTGGAAAACGCGTTGAAAAACAACAAAGAAATTATTTCCGCTCAAAAAGCTCTTATGTCCGCTCATGAAGAGCATGTTTTAAACTCGTCTCCATTCAAGCCGAATATATCCGCAAAGACGGGTGTTGATATGAAAGCAGACACTCAATGGAGGTCGAACATCGATACCGACGATAAAACTCATGAAGGAAAAAATACAGGAGGGGTAAAATCTTATGGAGTATCCGTTAGCCAAAACATATTTAACGGATTGTCCGACATCGCTAAACTAAAAGAAACTGATTTGAATATAAAGGCTCAATGGAGCGAGTATGAAGCGCTAAAGCAAAAAGTATTGAGAGAAGTTTCCGAGTTGTACTTCAATATTGTCGCGAAAAAACAAGAAGTCATGCATTTGAAAACTCTATTAGAGTCCAGAAAAAGCGTTGTTGAGCTTGCAACTCAAATGCATTCAACGGGAAGCGTAAAATACCTCGATCTAGCCCAGGCTCAAGCGGATTACGCTACGACTGAGGGCAAATTGTCCACTGCGAAGGCCGAATTGGAATCCCTTCGCGCTCAATTTGAAGAAAGCGTTGGTATTCCGGCTCCCATAGAAATGTCTATACCGGAGAAACTTTTTGATACGAATCTAACCGCCTCAAAAGCCAAAGATATCGCAATGAAATATAATCCTGGGATTATCGCGGCAACCGACAAATTATCCGCGGCAAAAGAAGCGATAAAAATACCAAATCCTGGTCTTGTGCCATCCGTTGATACTAAATATTCGTTTGATCAAAGTTTACGTCATAAAGACAATAACCGAGGACATACCGTATCTATATCAGTGTCTATTCCTATATACGACGGAGGAGTCGGGAGGGCTAAAAAAAGACAAGCGATAGAAAAAGCAAACCAAGCCGCCGTCGCTAAGGAAAAGGCAATTCAAGAAACAAAACGCGATATAATTGCAGTTTGGACGAATATGGAGGCTGCAAAAGAAAATTTACTTTGCTCCAAAAAAGCCGTAGAAGCCTGCCAACTTGCTCTTCACGATACGGAAGAAGAATTCAAAGCGGGATTGAAAATAACAAAAGACGTTTTGGAAGCTCAAGAAAAATTGAATAACGCAAAATTTATCGAAACGGATGCGGAAAAAAGATATTTCATAAGCCAATGTTCCGCGAATGCTCTTCTTGGCAGAATGAACGCAAAATATTTGAAACTTAAAGACTCTGACTTTGACTATAAAACGCATTTCGCTAAAACAAAAACAAATTTTTAGTTGTTGATAATATACGTTTTGGTAAATAATATGGGTATATGTTTTTCGATATGAGATATAAATGGTAAGTTTTTCTGATAAAGACGAAGAAATGTCTATGGAAGATATTCTCGCTTCTATAAGAAAATACGTTTCGGAAGAGGATGAAAATAAAAAAAGCTCTTCTGCAGATCAAAAAAAAGAGCTTAATTTTTCCGAACAGGGAAACGTTATAAAATTAGAGCAGTCTCACGTTCTTAACTCCGATAACTCTATGAAGCAAATTACTGATCTTCCCCCCGCGGAAGAGCAAGATTTTTATGAAGAAAAAAGCGATTTAGCCGAACAAGTCGTTACTCCTTTGCATAACGAAAAAAAATCTTCCAGCCCTTTTAGCAAATTAACCGACGCAATAAAGTCATATGGAAAAAATAATACGTTGAATAAAAGTGAAGAAACGGTAGGCTCATCAAATTTAACTATAGACCAATTTTTATCGGAAATTGCTTCGCAAGTCATTCAGAAATGGGCTGACGCTAATCTAAGAAAAGTAGTTGAAGAAATAGTTATGAAAGAAATCGAAAAAATTAAATCGGAATAAAGAGGAATACGAAAAATGATTGAAATAAAAGATATACAGCAATTTAACGAAACGGTTGCTAAAGAACCTGGCGTGATCTTGACGGATTTTTGGGCTTCTTGGTGCGGTCCGTGCAGAATGCTAGGATCCGTTTTAGACGAAATTTCTAACGACACCCCTAATCTAAAAATCATAAAAATCAACGTAGACGACGCTCCAGATATAGCGGATAAGCTTAACGTTCAAAGCGTGCCTACGTTAATCTTATTTAAAAACGGGAACGAATTATCGTCAAAATCCGGATTTCTATCAAAATCCGCGCTTTTGAAGTGGATCGACGAAAATTCAAATTAGCTCTCAGTCTTTTGTGTTCCTTACGAATTATTAAGATAACAGCCCAGCGCAACTTGAGAATACGTTGGCAAAGCAATCATTTGTATATTCTAAAGGTTTTTTAGCCTTATACGTATTAAATATTTCCTTCATCCGCATCTTCACTGGCTCGTTAACCTCCTTTTTCTGCTCTTTGGTATTTGCGCTATTCCTGACAACGCTGAATATATTCTTGACGTACATTGCCATTACGTTTATCAGTACTCTATAACGACACTCGATACCACATAGTTTCTAAACATTTCATATCCCCTATTTATTTTTAGCTTTAAAAACATATCATTATTCGAATAAGCATACCGTTTTAATTGAAAAATCCTAGAAAATATAGTCTGATATTTCTATGTATATTCTATGGAATAAAATATGGAAAATATTCTGGTTATTGACGACGACGAGAGACTATTATCCTTAATTTTGCAATTATTGGAACGATCAGATTATTTAGCGAAAGGCGTAAAATCTGCAAAGGAGGCAAGATTGGCTTTAGAAAATATGAATTTTGACGTAATCATAGTCGATTGGATGATGCCGGAAGAATCGGGGTTAGAATTTATAAAGAGCTTAAAAGAGTCAAATTCAATATATAAAAATATCCCAACAATAATGCTTACCGCAATGGATAGTATTGAATATAAATTAGAAGGTTTTGAATCTGGATCCAACGATTATATTACAAAACCTTTT
>JAITTR010000026.1 GCA_031286725.1 Holosporales bacterium
AACGTTTTGAAAAATCCAGGTTTGTTTTATGTATTTTCTCGCGACTTTGGGAAATGCTTTCAATAATATTTTTGTATAAAGTTTTACTCCATTTGCCGTTTTCGGTTTATACTTTTTAAACCAAGTTAATGTTATTTTATTTGAAGTATTTAATTTTATATTTCTTTCAGCTATTTTTACGCTCTCTTCAAAAAGCGGCCAATGAGGGTTTTTATAGAAAAACAAAAAGACTTTTTCATAATCTGCCGGGGTTTCTATCGCTTCTCGCCATTTTTCATATTTTTCTATTTCCGTTAAAGCGGCATACGAAAAATTAAAATGGCATATTGTTATAGCAAAAAATGCATGAGATGTTGACTTTTTCAAAACTTTTTTATAACGTATACGCAAGATGCATAAGGAATAAAAAATCATGTTCACAGGTTCTATCGTCGCGCTTATCACTCCCTTACGCAATAATATTATCGACATCAAAGCTCTTGAAAAGATCATAGAATGGCAAATAAATTCCGGAACAGACGGAATTTTAGTTTGCGGCTCGACAGGCGAAGGTTTGCTTTTGAACGACGATGAAAGAGAGGAAATTATCTCGACGTCAATTTCAATAGCCAATGGTAGAGCCAAAATAATAGTCGGCTGCAGCGCTTGTTCGACAACGGAGGCTATAAAACTTGTAAATCAAGCGGAAAAGCTAAAAGCCGATGGAGTTTTAGTTATAGCCCCATATTACGTAAAGCCAACTCAAGAGGGTATAAAAGAGCACTTTGCAAGTATACATAACAACTCAAACATTCCTATTATTATGTATAACAACCCCGGCAGATGCGCGATAAATATGACCGCGGAGACTATTGCGGATTTAGCCCAGAAAGATCGAATTGTCGCTTTAAAAGATTCGGATATAAATTTAGCTAAAGCGACTTTAATTAGAAGAAAAGTTAGCGAAAGTTTCAGCTTACTTTCCGGAGACGATTCAACTCTAGCGGGATACTTAGCTCATGGCGGAAATGGAGCTATTTCCGTTATTGCAAACGTAGAGCCATATTTAGTAAAAAAGATGATCTCAGCTTGGAAAAACGGAGATATAAACGCAATGCAAAATATCAATGAAAAACTGACTCCATTAAACTCTGCTCTCTTCGTCGAGCCAAACCCTATTCCTGTCAAATACGTCCTATACAAAAAAGGGTTTATAGCAAACGAGCTACGCTTGCCATTAACTCCCGTTTCTCAAAAAGCTATGGAAACGATAGATTTTATCCTAAGCGAATTTTAAAATGCTTTGCATAGTCCTTCAGTCGCTCGAAACATTCTTTAATATCCTTGTTTATCATCAGTACAATTATATAAAGAGTTGCTCTCTACCATGACAAATCCTATTTTGCTATTACTCTTTTCTAATAAACTTTTGGCATATCATCTGAATTCTTTTCAACCTTAGAATAAGACTATTTATTAAAATGCTTCCAAATCATTTGGAAGAATAGAACTCGCTACCCGTTCAGCTCTCTTGTTAAATTAGGTTTAAAAAGAGTCCGTTAGAGATTATTCAAGAGAGATAACATTTGGTTTTGCAATCACGCAGACATTTTTGGTTCCACAAAATTTAGATAAATTTTGTGGAATAAAGTTGCTTTACTAGCAATAATTGCTATTAAATTAATATCTAGATCCAAAACATCTTAGTTTGATTAAGGTTTAAGAGGCAATTAGCGAACGGTGATAATTGTATTCACTTTCTATAAAATTAATTCTGAAACAGTTTTTCTGTATTAAAGACATAGCGTGATAAATATTTATATGTAATAGACTTTGTCTTTAATATTCACATTGCGACAAAATCATCACAGGGTGATAATTTCCTCGGGGAAATTTTCAAGAATTAAGGAATTTTTAACTTTTAACTGATATCCAAAGCCCCCCGGTGCCTTTTATCTGCCGCTTTCTATGCAAGCATAGCTTTAGCTTATCATATTTCGCTTAATTTTTCGTTAATTCCCAAAACTCTTATATGCTATATATAATAAAATAAGGTTTTACGTTATCCTATATTAATAAATATCCCAATCCTTTTTGATAAATACAGCTCTGGAATAGTTTTTCTTCTATATAGCTTGAGTTATAAATAATTACAGCGTTCTTCGCCACTTGCAATACGCTTTGTTCTTCTTTTCGTTACAAAACGAAACGCGTGTTGAAGCGAAACGATTTAAAGCGAAAACAAAAATCGGTTATGGACAGTCCTTATTTTGATATTTCAGTTTTGTATATATTTTTAATATATATAAAACGTCTTTCCTAAAGCTATTTATATACGTTAAATATATTCAATAATATTAAAGCGTCTTAACAAATACCTCTTTAATAAACGCAGGCTTCAGTTAGTATGTTTACTAAAAGGCGTAATTATTGAGCATAAAAAAGCGCGCTTTTAAAACGCTTAAGAAACGTAATTAATATCCTACTTTTCAAGCGTGGTTGATTTTCGTAAAATACACATAAGATTTTCATACAAAATTAGGTTTTTATGTTGTCATATATAGATTTTTTTATTGCTTTTTGTGGCGTTTGTGCTATGTTGTTCGCAATAGCGAAAATACGGGTCGTTTTTAAGTGTCCTTGTGGAAACGAAAAAATGCAAGACGTTGCAAAAGCTATTCAAATAGGCGCAGGAGCTTATCTTAATAGGCAATATTCAACGATAGCTTTTGTCGGCTTAATTGTCGCGGCTCTTTTGTGGATTTTCTTATCAAGCTTTGTTTCTATAGGCTTTATTTTGGGTGCTACGTTGTCCGGAATAGCCGGATATGTAGGCATGAATATTTCGGTACGTGCAAATGTAAGAACCGCGGAAGCTGCAAGAACTTCTCTTGCAAAAGCCCTTTCCGTTGCGTTTGATTCGGGTACTATAACGGGATTATTGGTTGTTGGAGCCGGATTGTTAGGAGTATCTTTATATTACTTTTTCCTGCAATCTATGAATTTGGAATCTAGGCTAATTACGGAATCTTTAGTAGCGCTTAGTTTTGGGGCGTCGTTAATATCAATTTTCGCAAGGCTTGGCGGAGGCATATTTACAAAAGGAGCCGACGTTGGGGCTGATTTAGTTGGAAAAGTTGAGGCAAACATTCCGGAAGACGATCCGAGAAATCCGGCGGTAATTGCGGATAACGTTGGAGACAACGTTGGGGATTGTGCGGGAATGGCGGCCGATTTATTTGAAACTTATGCAGTCACTATCGTAGCGTCGATGGTTTTGGCAAGCATTCATTTCTCAGAAGAAATAAAATCAACTATGATGTCTTACCCTCTTGCGATTAGTGCAGTTTGCATTATAGGCTCAATATTAGGAACCTTTTTTGTAAAATTAGGTTCTTCTAATAACATAATGAAAGCCTTGTATAAAGGATTAATAGCTTCCGGAGTATTTTCTCTTGTTTTTATTTGGATTGCTACGAAAGTAATATTCGACAGTCTTGAACAAGAAATAGTCTTTTCCGGAGGAGTATTTACTCCTCAATCTCTATTAAAGTGTTGTATCGTCGGAATGATCGTAACAGGGCTTTTGGTAGTGATTACCGAGTTTTATACTTCCGTCGCATATAGGCCTGTTAGAAGCGTCGCAAAATCCTCCCAGACTGGACATGCGACAAACATAATACAAGGACTGGCCGTTTCTATGGAATCTACGGCTCTTCCAGCTATTGTTATTTGCGGAGGCATAATTTGTTCATACGTTTTTGCCGGATTGTTTGGTATAGCGATTGCGGCGACTACTATGTTAGCTTTTGCCGGAATAATCGTCGCGCTTGACGCCTATGGACCGGTTACTGATAATGCAGGCGGAATCGCGGAAATGGCAGAACTGCCAAGCGAAATACGAAACATAACGGACGCTTTAGACGCTGTTGGAAACACAACGAAGGCAGTCACAAAGGGATACGCAATAGGTTCTGCAGGCCTTGCCGCGCTGGTTCTTTTCGCTACTTACGTTGAGGATTTGACTCATTATTTTCCAAAACTAAACGTTGACTTTAGTCTACAAAATCCATACGTTTTGGTTGGTCTGTTAATAGGAGCTATGCTTCCGTATTTATTTGGATCGTTTGGAATGAAAGCTGTTGGGAAAGCCGGCAGCGAAGTCGTTTTGGAAGTCCGACGTCAATTTAAGGAGATTAAAGGAATCATGACAGGAGAAACAAAACCTGACTATAAAACCGCAGTAGATATCCTAACAAAGTCAGCTATTCGAGAAATGATTATTCCTTCGATTCTTCCGCTATTAGCTCCAATTTTCGTTTATATTACCATTAATATGATTGCGGGCCAATCTTCTGCGTTTTCCGCTCTTGGCGCGACTTTAATCGGAACGATAGTTTCGGGGTTATTTGTCGCTATTTCTATGACCTCCGGAGGCGGAGCATGGGATAACGCGAAAAAATACATAGAAGACGGAAATTTGGGCGGCAAAGGTTCGGAAGCTCATAAAGCTGCGGTAACTGGGGATACTGTCGGAGATCCGTATAAGGATACTGCCGGCCCCGCGATAAACCCAATGATAAAGATTATTAATATAGTAGCTTTATTGCTCCTTGCTGCTTTGGCTTGAAAGTTATGGGGAATTATTATTATGCTAACGTCAAGTTTAATGCTTGGCGTTGGCAAATTAAACGTCTTGAGAGTGTTTAGTATAGTCGGGTTTGACTTTTCGTATAATAAATATCCTTGAAACACTTTGTACGTATTCTGCGTTATTGCAAGGATAAAGAGTTGCTCGCTAAGAGATTCTCTCTTTTACTTTAAAGTTGTTTAGTTTTATTGCGTAATTTCTGTTTATTTATACGATGTCGTATACTTTAATAACTCTGGGAATATTTATGTAATACATATGAATTTCTCTTCGTATGGTAAAATCTAAATCCACATTCTTTTAAATGTAATACAAAATGATTAGAGGGATATCCATTGAATTTAACAAGTCTTGTCTTAGCAAAACTTTCAAAACACTCAATGTCATTTAATACTAGACCAGCAGGCTTCCAACCATCTGTAGTTAAATTTTCCCTATAGAAATTAACTCGTTATTTGAACAGTTAGGAATTATTTACATAATTTCCCTCTAATTCTCCTTGCCTTAAAATAAAATTCATCAAGTTCAAATTCTCCTATTTCAATTTGTAAAACTATACGATTGATTCCAGTAATTTTTGCCGTAGAGGCGGCTGTTATATCTTCCGCAAAATTCGCAGCTTCCTTTTGCAGATGCTATTCAAGAGCTTTCTTTTATTTTTGTTGGGAATGTTATTACTAACCGCGACATTAAACTGTTTTTTGTAACTGATGTAGAGCTTAAAACAATATGCCGGCCTAAGTGTTCATCAAGAGAAGATATTGAAATAAATTGCGTTTATTGTCGCGTATATCGCCATAAACACAGAGAGTTTTAATTTTAGGGTAACATTATTATTTCGAAGCGTTATATACGCAGACATTAGGTATATAAGGGGATAAACTCCAAGATGAGAATTGAACATTATGTCGTCTATTAATCCTAAAACAAATATTGCTAGAGATGGGATTCTTTGCCGTGACAATATATAAAACATTATAGGAAAAATTGTCATAGGAATAATCAAGATACTCGTTAGTTGAAATATACAATAACTGGTAAAGCTAAAAATAACGCCTAATAAAAACAAAGCTAAGTCTGGAATTATTTTCAAATTTTCAGTGGGAGAATCATTTTTCATTTAGCGCGAATTATAAGCCTGGAGCGGGCGATGGGAATCGAACCCACGCTACAAGCTTGGGAAGCTTGTGTTCTACCATTGAACTACGCCCGCATGTTTTTATAGAGACATTTTATAAAATTCGTTTTGCGAAGTCAACGTAGCCCTTCTTAAAGCTAATTTTATTCGATAGAATTATAAACAATCAGGTAAATCCACAATTTATGACAAAAGGAGCGGTCTGATTCGCTAAAAGCAATCTTACGGATATATTTATCTTCAGATAAATACTGTGTTTATAAAGTCTTCAATTTTAATTCATCAGTCTGGATTGTGTTAATCATGTGAATTGTTGCGTTTGCAGCTCGATATATTGATTTGCCTCAGAAAGTAAAATTTCATGATATTTGGATTAACGGGCGAATTGAAATCGCAGAGAAAGTTTCAAGATTTAAAGAGCGTACAATTAGCGGAAGAAAAAACAAATGAGTTGTAGGGTTGCCTTGGAAAGGCAATTAACTTTGTATTTCAAAACAAGGAGATTTATTTAAATGAGTCTCTGGATTCCGGAGGAAAAATAGAACTTGTTTACAACGAGTTCTGTGTTGCCTTGAAGCTAAACATGTGGAAAATGACAGAATTCCTGGGAAAATTACAAAGCAGGCTATTGACTTAGCAAATATTGAGATATTACTTACGGCTATAAAATCTGAGGGGACGTTTACAAACCATAGAGACTTTTTAACTGTTTTTTTGAAAAGGCTAATTAATCTCCATTTCTGAGCTAGGTCGTGTTTTTTAACTCTTCTCTAAGATTGTGCAAAAGCTTTCAACTTTTCCACGTTATTAGAAAGTAATACGTCGATATTCTCTAGAATTTTTTCTATGCTTCAATTCTCCACTGAATTTTTAGCAGTAATTCGATAATGTCATCGGGAAATCTTTTTCTGATCAGTTTTGCTGGGTTGCCTCCCCTCAGATAACTCA
>JAITTR010000041.1 GCA_031286725.1 Holosporales bacterium
GATTTACAGGGGATGACTTATGAACACGGATATGGAGAAAGAATTAACTACAATAGACGAATATATAGGAAGACGGCTTTTAGAAAAGAGAATTAGAAGAGGATATACGCTCGCTTGCGTGGCTTCTTATATCGGAAGATCGTATCAACAAGTTCATAAGTATGAAAAAGCGGAAAGTCGTATTCCAGCTTCTGTCTTGTATAGATTAGCTAATTTTTACGGAATTGGCGTTGACAAGTTCTTTGAAGGAATTGGAAAAGGCAGAGCAGCTAACGGATTAACAAAAGAGGAGAAAATTAATATTCTGCTGGTAGAAGACGACCCAGGAGACGAGGCAATAACAAGAGAAGCTTTAAGCGCGTTTCATAATCTTAATATTCTTTGTGTTCACGACGGTGTCCAGACTATGGAAGTTTTGAAATATAAGACTTTATGTCCTGATTTTCCTCGTCCGGCTCTTATTTTTCTTGATCTGTCGATGCCGAGGAAAAACGGTATTACGACCTTAAAAGAAATAAAAAGAGACTTGGAAATACAAGATATTCCAGTTGTCGTTTTGACCAATAGCGTTAATAACGACGTCATGTCTAGCGCTTATAAAAACGGAGCAGCCGGTTATATATGCAAGTCTTTTGATTTTTCCGCTTTCAAGAAAAATATGGAAGACTGTGTAAATTATTGGTCAAAAGCCGTAGCTTTACCGTCTATGACGTAGATATTTCTTGATATTTAAAAATATAAGAATTAAATTTTAGATAAAGTAATGTAATTTTGAGAAAAATTTATGGAAAATAAAGGATCAGCAAGCTGTAAGCTTGGAATAGTTATCTCGATTTTGGCGCTAATCGTAGCAAGCGCAGCGTATTTTTGTCCAAGAAACACGTGTTTTGGGACAAGAAAAACTTCAGAGCTAACGGTTAGTTCTACTTTTGACGAGAAAGTAAAGAGCATTGTCGTGGATTTGGTAAAACAAAATCCTCAACTTTTGATGGACGCAATGGGCGAGGGCATTGCAAAGAAAAGAGAAGACGCCATGAAACAACTGCACGCAGACGTTTTGGCTCAGAAAGACGAATTAGAAAAACAGAGTTTGAAATTCGGAAAATCCGATTCGAAAACGTCGGTAATTTGTTTCTTTGATCCGCTTTGCAAGCATTGTATTGAATTCCAAAAGACTATGTCAAAATTGATAAAAGCGAAAAAGGATGTTCGATTTAATTTGCTTCCAGTAGCTGTTTTGGGAGAAGACTCCATAGTTCTGGCTAAGACTTATTTTGCAGTTTACGAAAAGAGTCCTGATAAAGCAGCCACGTTTATCGATAAGATAACCGAAGACGGATCCGCAATGGATAAACCCGCAATCGAAAAAGCCTTAAAATCCGCGGGATTAGAGTCAAAGGAAATCGAAGGAATGTTGGAAGCTGCGGATAAAAAATTAGCCGCAAGCGGAGCTATGGCCGAAAAACTCAGAGTTCCAGTTGTTCCCGCGATATTTATCATAAACGGCTCAAACGTTAATATGATCCAAGGAACGGGAATTGACGATATTTTGCCGCTCATTGAACAAGTTCCTGCGCAAGCGACTAAAGCGGAGGAATCTTCAGAAAAATCTAAATAATAAAAAAGAGCTGTAGAACCTAGAATTTTTGACGGTTTTTGCAGCTCTAATTTACCTCTCGCCAATAACAATCTAATTTATAACTTATGAGGAGAGCGGACGAAATGAGAGGCGCATACAGTGCCGAGGCGAAACAATTTATAGAGGTAACATGAATATGTCAGACATGGGGGTGACATATGAAGAATTAGCGGAGCTTATATATGGAGCGCAGATTAGGTGTCGTCAAGGAATTGCTGAGACTAGGAACTATATACAAATAAGACTTATGGATATCGCTACGGGCATAAACAAAGACAAAGAGGAAGGCGTTAATTCAATATATTAACAAGGTTGACCGTATATTAAACGGGCTAAATCTACAAGAGTTAATAAAATATTGAAAATGATAAATAAAAACAAAGCGATACTGCATGGGATAGTAGAGACTGCCCCCATTCTTAAGACGACCGAGGGGAACAAACAGATAGGAAGCTTTTACTGTTGCGACAACTAAGGAGTGGAGCCAGAGAGACACGAGAGAGAAGAAGAGTAAAACAGATCAGCGCAAGGTGAAGACATACGAAAGAAGTATTGAAAATAAAATTATAAACAACTTTGCGAAGGGAATGAATATTTCAGAAATACGTATCTTAACGCTTTTTGAAACAGTAGTTTCTAAAATTTGCATAAAATTTTAGGGGACAAAAAAGTTCTTGCATTTGGAAAACGCAATAGGATATTCTAAAAATATAGGCGGGGAGTTGGCCGTCTATATAATCCCAATAGAATATCAAGACAGATTTTGAATATTCTAAACAATCAATCTTTATTTGAAAGGAGAACATAACATGTTGTTTCATACTAATAAATTGTCTACTAATAATTGCACATTAGTCAAAAACTCTATATTTCCCGAGAAGCTTATTTAGCTTTATTTTGAAGTAACTCAAAATAAAAAGAGTTATCTTTGAAAACGATAATATGCGTAAGTCGTCGCTTTATTCGCT
>JAITTR010000042.1 GCA_031286725.1 Holosporales bacterium
GCTCTTCCGATCTCGAAAGAAAATTTAATGGCGGAAGTTTTCGATGCAGAAAATATAAGATCGATTCTTGAGATCGTCGACGGATACGCTAAAGACATAAAAACTTATAAATTAACGGAAGAACAATCTAACGCTATCTTAGACTTGAGATTACATAAATTAACGGGGTTAGAGCGAGATAAAATACAAAGCGACATAGACGAAGTTACTATTCAAATAAAAGAGCTTCTTTCTATTCTTGGCTCAAAAGAAAAAATAATTCAGATTATAAAAGACGAATTAAAAGAAGTTAGAGAAAAATTTAATACTCCAAGATTGACCCAAATAGAACAAACTTTTGAAGACGTCGATGACGAAGATTTGATTCAAAAAGAAGATATGGTAGTTACGTATACCTTAGGGGGGTATATAAAAAGAGTTCCGCTTGCTACTTATAGGACTCAAAAAAGAGGAGGAAGAGGTAGAAGCGGAATGGAGACAAAAGAGGAAGACATTGTTCAAGAGGTGGCCACCGCTAATACTCACGACGAGATACTGTTCTTTACGTCTACTGGAAAAGTCTATAAGATGAAAATTTACAAGTTGCCTTTAGCTTCTCCAACATCAAAAGGTAGGGCGATTATTAATATGCTGCCGATTGAGGAAAACGAAGCAATTTCTACCATATTAATAGTTAGAAACAACGACGAAACTCTTAACGAAAAAACTTTAGTTTTTGCAACGTCTTTTGGAAACATTAGGCGGAATAAATTTCAAGATTTCGCTAATATTCAATCAAACGGTAAAAGAGCGATTTCCTTGGACGAAGGAGAAAAGTTGATTAATGTCGCTCTTTGCGGAGAAGCCGATGACGTGTTTATTTCGACAAAAAAAGGCATTTGCAATAGATTTTCGGTAAACGATATCCGAGTTTTCATTAGTAGGGCTTCAAATGGAGTCAGGGGCATAAAATTAAAAGATAACGACGAAGTTATTTCTATGGCTATTCTCGACAAGTGGGAAATAGATAATATGGACGAGCGAGAACAGTATTTCAAAAATTCAGATAAATTAAGAAAAATTTCCAAGAAGAGCCATGAAGGAGAAACGTTAATAGAAGACAGGATGACGCTTCTCGCGAAAAATGAGAAATTTATTTTAACTGTTACAGAAAACGGATTTGGAAAGATTTCGTCATTTTACGAATACAGATCGACAAGTCGCGGTACGCAAGGCTTTACTAATATCTCTATAACAAAGAAAAACGGCTTGGTCATAGCGTCGTTTCCTGTCGATTTAGACTCGCATATTATGATGATAACAAATGCCGGAAGAATCATGAGATGCCCAGTTGGAAATATAAGAATAACAAGAAGATCTTCCCAAGGAGTTATTGTATTGAGGCTAAACGAAGGGGAAATCGTCACATCAGTATCCAAAGTAGACGAAAGTAACGAAGACGGATAAATTAATTAAAAAAATATGAAAAACATAATTTTTAATTATATTTTTAAAAAATTACTCGTTTCTTTATTTATCGTTTCTCCTATTGTTATTATGATGGTATGGCTAGCCGTATCTATAAAACATATAGGTCTTATTGTGAGCGAAGATATAAGCGTTATTTCTTTTTTGAAGTTAATATTTTGTTCTATTTCAGATATAGCCGGAATAACGCTTTCAATATGTTCTCTTATAGCCTCTATTTCCGTTTTTTATAAAATGCAAATTGATAAAGAAATCCTTGTTTTTATGGCTTCGGGAAAAAGCAAGATATCTATCTCTAGTCCGCTTTTCACTTTTTCATGTTTCATCGCAGTTTTGATTTTAATTTTCCAAACAATGCTTATACCTTCTTCATATAAGAAATTAATTAATATCCAAGATCAAATAAGAAACCAAATTTCAATGTCGATCGTAAAACCCGGAGTATTTAACGTTGTTGGGGATTCTATTATTTATATAAGAGAAAAAAACGAAAATTCTTTAAACGATGTTTTTATATCGTATATCCCTAGAAATAAAAAATCTCATACTAATATTATTACGGCAAAATCCGGAAGCTATTCTATGAAAGATAACAATCTTATTATAGAATTACGCGCTGGATATAGGCAAGAGTTAGATGAAAACAATAATGCGATATCAACGTTGAAATTCGAAAATTTTTCTTACGACGTAACTGAATTTATTAAGAATTTCTCGAAAAAAATAAGAAAACTTCATGAGAAAACTCAGAAAGAATTACGCATAGAATCAGAAACCGCTAAAGACATTTCCATAAAAAACAAGTGCCTTGCCGAATATCATAGAAGGCTTACGTTGCCGTTTATCGCTATTATCAATGCGATTGTTCTCAGCGCTTTTATGATAAGTCCAAATTTCAAAATAAGGCATGGAATTCGAGCTTTGAAAACTTTTCTTTGCGGAATAGTTTGTCAAATTTGCGTTATGACAATGATTAACGCATCGACGAAATATATATTTTTAATTCCTATTAATTATTTTGCTATTCTCGTAATATGCATGTTTTTTATTTCTTTTAGAAGAAAATATTATGAGATTTAATCCTTCGCATATACTTTTTAGATATATAGTTTTCACATATTTAAAATGCTTCGGAATTGTAATTTTGGGATTTTTTGCAATAACTTCTATGCTGGAATACCTGGAGTTAGTAAGAAAATTTGCCGCTGGTGGTGGCACTTCTCATAAAATTATCTTAGAATTGATGGCGTTTAATTCTATTTCCACAATTTCCTCGTTTTTCCCATTTATTGCGTTTGTCGGAACAATTTTATTTTTTTCAATAATGCATGCGAAATTGGAGATAACCGTTATAAAAGTTTTGGGAGTTTCAATATGGAATATTGTAAAAAGTTTATCATTGGGAGGACTCATAATCGGATTTGCGTATTTGACGATTTTCGACAGCGTTTTAATATTTTCCGTAAATAGAATAAAAACTATTAATTCGCGAATTAACAACGGAATTTCGTCCTGTAACGTAACGATAATCAATAGAGGAGTTTGGTTTAGAGATATCTATGCAGATAGTTCGTACATCGTTCACGCAAAGTCGTTTTTAGCGAATTCTGACGCTCTGTTGAATGTCCGGTTTTTTCAGTTTAACATAAATAGTAATTTTCAAAAATCCATATATTCCGATATAGCGTTTATTAAAAATAGGAATTGGAATTTAAAAGATGCGAAAATCATAGATTTATCAGGAAACGAAAAAAGGGTTAATAACCTTTTGATACCTACGACTTTATCTCTTAAAGAAATAAATAAAATAATCGCAAGTCCAAAAAGCATTTCCGTTTGGAATATGTCGAAATATATTTCTATAATAGATAAAGTAGGACTTTCTAGTACGAAGTATAAAGTGCATTTATTTTATCAAATATCTTCTATATTCCAAACAATAGCGTTGATTCTTTTAGCTTCCGTTTTCTGTACAAACTATAATATACGAAATCCAAGGAGATATAATTTTAAAGCGGCAATAGCTCTTTCCATTTCTTTCCCGATATATTTTCTTAACAATATTTTGATCGCGTTGGGAGAAACCGGAGATATCCCAATAATCGTTGCCGTAATTCTAACTCCCGTTTTAATTACGATTATATGCAGTTGGTTATTGTCGAAAAAGTAAATTGAATTTTTTCAAAACTGATGAAAATTTATCTAAAATTTTAGGGGACAAAAAAGTTTTTGCATTTTGTGATATAGGAGAATATCCTAAAAATATAGGCGGGGAGTTGGCCGTCTATATAATCCCAATAGAATATCAAGACAAGTTTTGAATATTCTAAACAATCCATTTTTATTTGAAAGGAGAACATAACATGTTGTTTCATACTAATAAATTGTCTATTAATAATTGCGCATTAGTCAAAAACTCTATATTTCCCGAGAAGCTTATTTAGCTTTATTTTGAAGTAACTCAAAATAAAAAGAGTTATCTTTGAAAACGATAATATGCGTAAGTCGTCGCTTTATTCGCT
>JAITTR010000054.1 GCA_031286725.1 Holosporales bacterium
AAAAATTGAAGAATTAAAAGCTGTTGTCTTATCCGAGAAAAATCGATTGAAACAAATGATAAATATTGGGAAAAGCTTAGAAGCGGAACAGAAAGAACATGCAAAAGCCTTAAATCAAAAATTGGAACTTGAAAGAGCTTATTTTCAAGAAATCATAATCCAAAATCATGCAAGAGAAGCCCAACTAACGCAAGAGATTTCCATAAGCTCCACAAAAATAGCTCAACTGCAGGAAAATTTAAATAGATTGGCTAAAATATACTCGAATATGATCTTGAAATATAAGAAGACTATAAATCATTTAAAAGAGCAAATTTCAAAATTAAAACAAAATTATAGTCGTTCGCAACTAAAGAATTTTTCAAGAATAAGCGCTCTAAAATCTGAATGGGATTCGTTAATCGCTTCTCATAAAAAGGCTTTAGCTTACGCTAAGAAAATGGAGGAAAATAAAGCTTTGGCAGATATGGTAGATTCGAAAATAGAGGCCAATAGGTTGCATACAATCGCGTCGCTTAAAACAAAACTGAGTAGCTCGGAACAAGCGAATACAAATATACTAACGAAAATAAGCGCGTTAGAGCAAAAGTTACAAAAATGCGATCAGATTGCGAAAGGCTTGTATAAATACAACTCAAAACATAAAAAGTGGAAGATCCGAAAACTTAACGCTCGGCTGAAAAATAATCGTCGCCATGCTAATTGGAGGCAGAATACTACGTCAGGCAATATTCTTTCGACTTCCGCTCAGGAAGGAGAACCTGAAGACGTGACTATAGCGGTAAGCTCCATACTAAACGCAGTATTAAAGTTGAATAATTACAATATAGAAAAAACGAATGCCTCTATGAATATCTTAGCTTCCGGAAGAGAACTTCCAGAGAAAATGAAAGCGATCCTAGAAGTTCTACAAGAACAATTTAATCCCGAAATATTAGAAAAAGCTTTTCAAAAAATATCTTCTATATATGATCGGAAACAAACAAGTATAATGAATACTTTGGAAAATGCATACGGTGAAGCCGCCGCGGAACAAATAATAGATTGGAATGTTGTAGGATAACTTATTTGCCCCCGGTTTCTAATACAGTTTGGAATTAATCTCTCCCTTTTTTTGTGTCGTAATAATAGAAGATATGGTTAATCTTCTATAGACGTAACAATAGCTATAGATTTAAGCAGTTTGGCGGTAGTATATAATGTGTAAGCGAATAGAAAATGTTGGGGAATTTTATGGAATGGTTATGTCCCAACTCGCGAAACATCGTTTGAGTCCAACTGAAGAAAGATTTGTGGGAAAGTTTTTGCGCTAAGAGGCTTAGATATTAAAGAAATATCATTCCCGATGCTATAGAGCAAAAATTCATGGGATGTATAATATCGGAGGTTGAGTTGTTGTCTAGAAGAAAAGTTAATCTAGAGCCGAATGGAGTGAAGTTTTAGTTATATATTCCATGAAGACGATAAGTAGACGAGCCGGTATATTATTAAGCGGCTTTAGTCCTCGAGGTAATAATATAAATGAGGAAGTAGCAACATAAAGTTTATTGTTCCTCAAAGTTAGCCGTTTGGAAGAACAAACGGACGTGTGCCTGCGCTGTTCCTAAGCGTCTTTTTGCTTTTATATATTAATAAAACTTAAGCGTCACATGATATCTTGAGTTATTAAATGCTCAAAATCAAACTTTTATCGTGATGTTGAAAAGAACCATCTTTCACTTAATCATATTAGTTCCAAAAGAGCTCTATTACTTCTTCCGAATTATCATATGAGACTTGAGAGCACGTAAAGTAAAAACTATTTTCCTTACTATAGTAGAATGAACACAATTCAAAAGATAAAAAGTTTTCCTTTTATCTTCTCAAGAAAACATATATTTAAAGTACAAATATAAAAAAACTTCAAGAGTCGGTCAATTATTTGAGAGTTTTCAACTATAGATAGACAAGAATATATTTTACAAAGCGCATGGCAGTTTCATTGAAATGCTTAGCATTCCTCAGACTTTGACGCAATTTTAGGCCGCCTTGTCATGCGTCCGAGATAAGGCCTTGTATCTGAGTTGTTTTGCTCGATTTATTGTGCATTTTGTGGCGCTCCTTAGGCAAAACAGCGGAGAATCCAGACCAGTTATCGGTGAAAAATTTACGCTTGTTTAGATGTTTGACTTTAGCGTAAAGTTTTCTAAAGGTTACAATATTGCGATTTGCTTGTACCCCAAGCGACGACTCTACTTATGCGACGATAATCGTTGAGTATCCATTTCTTGTTTTTTGAGCCGATAAAATACCACATCTCTTTAACCTCCATTTCCCGGATAGAACCGAAATCTCAGGCTTTCCAACAACGACTCCTATCCAATTCATAATCGCGCTCGGAGACGCTTTGTATAATTTTCCTAAAAATTAAATGTAGCCTTAATTAGACATCGCATCGCATCAAAAAGAACGGCTAACGACCTTTTTGATGCGTCCTAAGGTCTGCTCCTGCCATCATTTCTAAAAAATTATATGCAGTCTACGCATCTATATCTTTATTTGTCCCTAACGAATCCGTTCTTTACAAATAAACTTCCTCCACATTTCCTGCAACATGAAACGCTCATATTAATACCTTGATTATCAATCTATCTATTCTATTGCTTTTAAAATTCTTTCGTACCTTATAGAAAACGGCCAGCTTAAAATCTCGTATATTTTGCAACCTGAAGAAAAGAATATGAATTCGGCTCTTCCCATTATGTTGTTCAACGGTACGTATCCAACTTTTTCCATAACTCGGCTATCTTGCGAATTATCTCTATTGTCTCCCATCACAAAATAATGTTCTTCGGGAACGACGAATGGCCCGACATTGTCTAATCGTCCTTCTCCGAATTCAAATCTTTTTATAATTATGTGCTCTTTTCCATTGGGTAATATTTCTTTGTATTTTTTGTAAATTGCATAATTATTATCTTCTATTGCGGAATACTCTCCATCTTCTTTTAATTCTATAGATTTTCCGTTTATGTGAACTATTCCTTTTATCAACTCTATCGTATCTCCCGGCAACCCTATTATTCTTTTTATATAATTCTGATCGTTATCTTTTTCGTTCCTAAATACTACGACATCGCCTCTTTCTGGCGGTTTATTGGCAAATATTCTTTTTTCGATTTTAGGAAGAGGTATATTAAACGTTCCTATTCTAAACGAATTGTTTGAATACCCATAACAAAACTTGTTTACTATTAAAAAATCTCCGACTAACAATGTTGGAATCATCGATCCAGACGGTATTTTGAACATCTGAAAGGCCATGCAGCTTACTATTACGAAAAAACTTATTACGCATCCCCATTCCTTTAGATTTTTTAAAAGCTTTTTATTCATAAATTTTTACAAAAATTATTCGCTATGTAAAAATAGTATCATTTTTGCCCTCGGAAAGCAAAAACTCTTATCTACATCGCTTTTCGAACTTATGTCTAAATTAACGGGCTGTTTTCGAAAGAAAGCTATTGACAATATGACAAAAAGGATGATATCCTATATCTAGTATTGTTGAAAAATGAGTTTTTCGTAGTCTTATGAAAGCAACCTTTGGCGGTCGAGATTTCTTAACAAATTGGCGATATTGGCGTTGATTACGCTTATCGTTTTGTTGTTTTGATCGTTACGTTTCGTGAGGTTGTTATGAGTTTTTTCTTTTTTATACATTTAATCGTTTTGTTAGGAATAATCTCTTGCGTTTGGTGGCCTAAAGGCCAGTTTTAAATATTAATATTTTTACAAATTTAACCAGCAAAAACACAATATATAAAGGAGTTTTATTATGCAAAGCAAAAAATTAATTATTTCAACCATTACGACGGCAATTGTTGCCATAGCAATATTTTTTAATTTCAATAATCAAAAAGCGCCATTGGTTGCGATTGCAAATTATGGCCCGCACGCCTCTTTGGAAGCGTCGCTTGCCGGGCTCAAAAAACAATTGGCTGACGAAGGTTTTGTTGAAAACAAAACTGTTCGCTATGAAATTGCGGACGTTAATTTTGATCACGCTCTTATTCCTCAAATGATATCGAAACTAAAAGGCCAAAAGCCAAAGGTTATGGTCGTGAAGTCGACGCCTATCGCTCAGTTTGCTAAAGGAAAGATTCGAGATATTCCGCTTGTTTATAACGATATCACAGACCCTATTGCCGCAGAATTAATAAAGGACAAAAGCCGTTCGAGCGGCAATATGACTGGAGCTTCAGACATGCAAGACCTGAAAGCGCTTTTGACGTTCGTTAAGTCTATCTTGCCTTATGCGAAAACCATAGGGCTTTTATATGCGACTTGTGCCGATAACGATACCGCGTTGGTTAGAATGATGAATGAAGCGGCGGAAATGATGGGCATGCGCGTTTTGTCAATTCCGGTTGACCAAACAAGAGACATTCCCATACGAATGCAAGAATTCAAGGGCAAAGCGGACTTTATTTATGTCGGCGTGAGCGGGCCGATTCAACCTGCGATTCCAACTGTCTTTCGCGAAGCCCAAAAGATGGAGATTCCCCTGATCAACGCCCATGAACAAGCTGTTCGCGACGGTCTTGCCCTCGCGAGTTTTGGAGTAGATTATGAAGCTGTCGGACGAAATGCCGGAAAACTTGTCGCCAAGTTATTAAACGGCTCAGATATAAAGACCATAGCTCCTATTTATCCAAGATCTCAAGACCATAAGGGGTTTATAAATAGAAAGCAGGCGGAATATTACAAAATAAAAATTCCGGAAAATGTGGAAATTACGGGGTGATTTTATGTTAGAATTGAAACAAATTACAAAATCCTTTCCTGGCATTTTTGAGCCGGTTTTAAATGGTATAAGTCTTCGTTTAGCGGTAGGCGAATTTTGCGTTGTCATAGGGGCAAACGGCTCTGGGAAATCGACCTTATTAAAGATTATCAGCGGAGAATATTTAGCGGATTCCGGAGAGATAACGCGACAGGGAGCCGTTTGCGAAGTCGGCCAAGACGTAAATAAGGGAACTGTTTCGTCTTTGACTTTGCTTGAAAACGTTGCGTTAAGCCAAATAAGAAAAGAGAAGCCTAAGTTTGCTTTTTATAATCGTTTCAAACAAGACATTATTAAAGAGATTAAGAAAATTGGAATCGGCCTTGAAAAGTTGATTAACCAACCAATAAGCTCTTTGTCAGGCGGACAACGACAAATTATTGCGACTTTAATGGCGTTTAATTCTGGAGGTCAGATCTTAGCGCTTGATGAACATACCTCCGCTTTGGATCCTAAAATGCAGATTATGTTGATGGAATACAGCGTTAAGTCCATAATGGAGCAAAATCTTACAACTTTAATGATTACTCACAAAATGGACGATGCCATCAAATATGGGAATAGGCTGATTATGCTAAATAAAGGCAAAATAGTCGTCGATATAAAAGAAAGCGAAAAGTCGAAACTTAAAACACAAGATCTTCTTGAAATGTTTCATAAATACGAAGATCAAGTGTTATTGCCAGGAGGAACAAAATGACAATAGATCTCATACTCAACGGTATTTTGCAGGGATTGATTTTAGCTATTGTTTCTTATTCAATCTTGATTCCGTTTCGATTTCTCGATTTTGCCGATCTGACGTCGGAAGGAGCTTATCCTCTTGGGGGAGCAATTTGCGCGACATGCTTATCATTCGCCGGGTTATCTCCTATATTTGCTGTTTTTCTTAGTATGCTGGCTACCGGGAGCGTGGGAATTTGCACGGCGTTGATTCATTTGAAGTTTAAAATAAACACAATGCTTGCCGGAATCATTCTAAGCGCGATGGCGTATAGCGTAAACTTACGCATTATGGGCAAGCCAAACATTGCGTTATTTAATTGTTCCGCAATGTTTAGCTTGGATATAGCAACCAATATCGTTAAGCTAGTTATGATCTTGGCTTTAATTATTTTTCCGCTTTCGTTATTTTTGCGAACAGATTTTGGATTGAGGTTTAGGGCTGTCGGATTAAATAAAGATTTCGCCGTAAAACAAAAAATTAGCATAGAGAAAAATACTATTTTGGGTTTGTTTTTGGCCGGAGCTCTAGCTGGTTTAGCGGGAGGTTTAATAGTTCAAATCCAAAGTTATATGGACATTGGTATGGGAGTTGGCATTCTGATTCACGGTTTAGCGAGCCTTATGATTGGAGAAACGATAATTGGCGTCAAAACGATAAATAGGCAACTTTTGGCTCCGCTTATTGGAGCGATAATATACCAACAAATTCAAGGTCTCGCTCTATCTTTTGGCCTGGCTCCCTCAGATCTTAAATTTTTCACGGGAGCAATTGTTCTGCTCGTCATTGCCATGCGAGCAAAAAATCCAATAGCATAGTTTGAAAGGAAGGACAATGAGGTTGGCTAGCCACCTTTAATCAAAACGACTATTTTAGTAATTTTTGTACGCAGGGCGGATATGGTATTTTTAAATTATACCATATCCGCCCTGAAGATTTGTCAAGGTTCGCTCGCTTTGCTCGCTCTCTACCTTGACAAATAGATGAAATGTTTGATTTTATTTGCTTCTTCAAGACAAAAATTACAAAATGTTCTACTTTTAAAAATTAACTGATTTTAAATTTTTTAGTATAAATTGAAGAAACTTTACTTTACCCCATTTATGCAAAGCGCTTAGAATTAAGCGTATTCTGAAATTTATAAAAACACATAAGGTTTTGTGCCAAAATACATTTCCTTTTGGTATCACTCAATTATACCAATTTACTTCGCTCGAGTTGTCAAGGGACGCTACGCTCTTCGCCCTTGACAAGACGCTTCGTAAATTGATCTCTATTTTTTCGTTCCAAAAGGAAATATATGCTAGATATCAAAGTGATTTAGCAGAATCTACAAGTAGTCGAGACGTTGCGGATTTTTAGTTAGAGTTCTGTTGGGATGAGGTTTAAGAATTCTTGTAATGGAATTTTGGTAGCTTTAGGATTTCCGCTTTAACTAAAAATTAACTATATCTTGCTAAAATTTTGTATATAGGCATATTTTGATTAAAAATGAACAATAATTTAAAGAAAAGTATAGCGTTTGGAGGATATGAGAAGTATACAAAGTAAAAGTTGCAAACGTTTTTAATTTTAATAAAGAGGCAGAAATCTGGAAGATAAGATTAACGTTGCGATACGGCAAGATTTGCAAAAGACTTTGGATTCTCGTATAAAGATAGATAATCTTTCTCGAAAATCTGGGAATTCCTCGTTTTTTTAATTTCAGGATTGTTTTAAACCAATTAGTATTTAGAAATTGTTATATAATGTTGACAGGAAAATAGTTTTATGGTAGCGTCTATAAAAGCGTTGAGATTTGTACGATACGCATATTTTTGTAAATTAGAAAAAGGAAGTAATGCCTACAATTAGTCAATTAATAAGATGTCCTAGAAAACCTAGGGTATCAAAAAATAAGGTTCCGGCTTTGGAATCTTGTCCGCAAAAGAGGGGAGTGTGCGCGAGAGTTTTTACCACTACTCCTAGAAAACCAAACTCAGCTATGAGAAAAGTAGCTCGTATTAGACTTACGAACGGTTATGAGGTTACCGGATACATCCCGGGAGAAGGACACAATTTACAAGAGCACTCTGTCGTTATAATTCGAGGAGGACGAGTTAAGGACTTGCCGGGCGTTCGGTATCATATAATAAGAGGGTTGCTAGACGCTCAAGGCGTAAAAGATAGAAAGCAGGGTCGTTCCAGATATGGGACGAAAAAGCCTAAATAGATAAAGATTTTATTGTCAAAGAGAGGATATAATGTCGAGACGCAGAGCTGCAGAAAAAAGAGAAGTTTTAAAAGACCCTAAATATGGAAACATTATTGTTACAAAGTTTATGAATTGTTTAATGCGAGCCGGAAAGAAATCTGTTGCTGAGAGAATATTGTATAGCGCGTTTGATAGAGTGCACGGGAAAAACGGAAAGAGTTGCTTGGAGTTGTTTGTCGAAGCGCTGGAAAACGTAAAACCGTCTTTGGAAGTCAAGTCTCGCCGCGTAGGCGGAGCGACGTATCAGGTTCCAACAGAGGTTTCCCCTGGAAGAGCTCAAGCGTTATCTATTCGATGGATGATTAAGGCTGCAGGTTCTCGATCTGAAAAAACAATGGAAGAAAGGTTGGCGGCAGAAATTCTTGACGCGTCTTCCGGGAAGGGGATAGCCGTTAAGAAAAAAGAAGATTCCCATAAAATGGCCGAGGCTAATAGGGCCTTCGTGCATTATCGGTGGTAGGTGGGGAGGAATGTATGAAACGAACGACTCCTATTGATCGCTATAGAAACATAGGAATTATGGCACATATAGACGCCGGGAAGACGACTACTACCGAAAGAATTTTATACTACACTGGCAAATCTTATAAAATAGGGGAGGTCCATGAAGGCGCAGCCACCATGGACTGGATGGAGCAAGAGCAAGAGAGGGGCATAACGATTACTTCTGCGGCTACCACTTGCTTCTGGCAAGATCATAGAATAAATATTATCGATACTCCAGGACACGTTGATTTTACGATTGAAGTGGAACGAAGCTTAAGGGTCCTTGACGGGGCGGTAACCGTATTTGACGGCGTGGCCGGAGTCGAGCCGCAGTCTGAAACAGTTTGGCGGCAAGCTGATAAATATAATGTTCCTCGAATTTGTTTTGTCAACAAAATGGATAGAATGGGAGCGAATTTTTATCGGTGTGTTGACATGATAGTCGATAGATTAGGAGCTCGTCCGGTTGTTTTGAATTTTCCGATAGGGGTAGAGTCGGAATTTGCCGGCGTTGTTGATGTTGTTGAAATGAAGGCGTATGTTTGGCATACGGAGGATCTCGGAGCTAAATATGACGTCACGGATATTCCGGACAATTTAAAGGAGCAAGCTGAGAGCTATAGATCCAAGTTGTTAGATATTATTGTAGAAGCTGACGATAGCGCTATGGAAGCGTATCTTGAGGGGAAAGAAATCCCTTGTGATTTGATAAAGAAATGCATAAGAAAAGGAACAATTCGAGGTCTTTTTGTTCCGGTTCTTTGCGGAACTGCTTTCAAGAATAAGGGCGTTCAACCGTTATTAGACGCCGTTGTTGATTATTTGCCTTCTCCGTTGGATATAGGCGAGATTGCCTGCAGTAATCTCGACGAGGCGGAGACTGTTAGAAAACCGGAGGATTCAGAACCGTTGGCTGGATTGGCGTTTAAAATTATGACGGATCCGTTTGTCGGGAGCATAACATTTTTTCGGATTTATTCGGGGGTCTTAGAGTCTGGGGCTAACGTTTTAAACTCTGTTAAAGATAAGACAGAGCGTATTGGGCGTATGCTTTTAATGCACGCTAATAACAGGGAAGATATAAAATACGCTTCGGCTGGCGATATTGTGGCTATTTGCGGATTAAAGTACACGACTACGGGAGAGACTCTCTGTTCTTCGACAAAGCCTGTCGTTCTTGAAAAGATGGAATTTCCTGAACCAGTTATTGAGATAGCTATAGAGCCATGCACAAAAGCCGATCAGGAAAAAATGGGGATTGCCCTTTCAAGGATGGCCGCGGAAGATCCGTCTTTTAAGGTTTCTTCCGATAATGAAAGCGGGCAAACAATTATAAAAGGCATGGGGGAGTTGCATCTCGAAATAAAAGTTGATATACTAAAAAGAGAATATAAGGTTGACGCGAAGGTCGGGGCTCCTCAGGTTGCTTATAGAGAAACGATAACGAAACAAGGCGAGATAGATTATACGCATAAGAAACAAACTGGAGGGGCTGGGCAGTTCGCTAGGATAAAGATTGTTTTTGATCCTTTATCTCCCGGCGAAGGCTTTGTTTTTGAGAGTAAGATTGTTGGAGGCGTTGTTCCAAAAGAATATATTCCAGGCGTGGCTAAGGGGTTGCAATCGGCTTTAGGGGCTGGTATTATTGCTGGGTTTCCTATGATTGATTTTAAGGCGACTTTGGTTGATGGAGCTTATCACGACGTCGACTCTAGCGTTTTGGCTTTCGAAATCGCCGCAAGGGCAGCATTTAGAGAAGGTATTGGGAAATGTGCTCCTAAGCTGTTAGAGCCTATTATGAAGGTTGACGTGGTGACTCCGGAGGATTATATGGGAGACATTATTGGGGATTTGAATAGTAGGAGAGGGCAAGTTTCCGGTATGGATCAAAGAGGGAATGCGAGAGAAATCTCCGCAATGGTTCCTCTTGCGAATATGTTTGGTTACGTTAATGCGTTGCGGTCGATGAGTCAAGGCAGAGCGCAATTTTCTATGATTTTTGATCACTATGATCACGTTCCTCAGCAAATAGCTGATGAAATTAAAAGCAAAATGTAGTAAAATGGCTAAAGTTTAATTGTTTGTATAAAAATAATGGAGTAAGGAATGGCAAAAGAAAAGTTTGAGAGGTCAAAGCCTCATTGTAACATAGGAACGATTGGGCACGTCGATCATGGAAAGACGACATTGACCGCCGCAATAACAAAGGTTATGGCCGAACTAGGCAAAGCTGAATTTATGGCGTATGACGAAATTGATGGGGCTCCTGAAGAAAAAGCCAGGGGAATTACTATTTCAACTGCCCACGTTGAATATGAAACGGATAAAAGGCATTACGCTCACGTTGATTGCCCTGGGCATGCCGACTATGTTAAGAACATGATTACTGGTGCCGCACAAATGGACGGAGCGATTTTAGTTGTTTCTGCCGCAGATGGTCCTAAACCTCAGACGAGAGAGCATGTTTTATTGGCTCGTCAAGTCGGCGTTCCTTCGTTGATAGTTTATCTCAATAAAATGGATTTGGTTGACGATCCAGAATTGGTTGATTTGGTTGAGATGGAAGTTAGAGATTTGCTTAATTCATATAACTTCCCTGGAGACGACGTTCCTATAGTAAGAGGATCTGCGTTGATTGCTTTGGAGGGCGGAGAACCAGCGGCGGGAAAAGATTCCATCATGAAATTAATGGAGGCGGTCGATAATTATATTCCTCAACCTCAAAGAGCTATTGACAAGCCATTTTTGCTTCCAATCGAGGATGTTTTTTCGATTTCCGGAAGAGGGACGGTCGTTACTGGACGTATCGAGCGGGGAGTAATTAAAGTCGGCGAGGAAATCGAGATTGTGGGCATAAAGCCAACTCAAAAGACTACGGTTACCGGAGTCGAAATGTTTAAAAAGCTTCTTGATCAAGGGGAGGCTGGAGATAATATAGGTGCTCTTCTTAGAGGAACAAAAAGAGAAGAAGTCGAAAGAGGGCAGGTATTAGCCGCTCCAGGGACGATTACTCCGCACACAGAGTTTGAGGCTGAGGTTTATATTTTAACGAAAGATGAGGGCGGAAGACACACTCCATTTTTCTCTAATTATAGGCCGCAGTTCTATTTTAGAACGACAGACGTTACGGGAACCGTTACTTTGCCAGAGGGAGTTGAAATGGTGATGCCTGGGGACAACGTGAAAATTAAGGTTCAATTGATTGCTCCTATTGCTATGGAGGAAAATTTGCGTTTCGCTATCCGCGAAGGCGGAAGAACTGTCGGGGCGGGCGTTGTTTCGAAAATAGCGAAGTAATGCGTTATTATTGCAATATAAGAGGGATGGCTTAAAATGGAATGGCGAAATATAAGAATTAGACTAAAGGCCTATGACCACAGATTACTAGACGAGTCTGTGAAAGAAATTGTCAATGCGGCGAAAAGAACCGGGGCTGAGGTCGTGGGGCCTATCCCCCTTCCAATGCGGATTGAGCGATTTACCGTAAATCGTGGCCCCCATATTGATAAAGAGTCTAGGGAGCAATTTGAAATTCGAACTTATAAGAGATTGATTGATATAAGAGATTGGCTTCCTCAGACTGTCGATGCGTTGATGAAGTTAGATCTCGCCGCTGGCGTCGACGTTGAGATAAAGTTGTAAAAGAAGGATGCGATTATGAGAGTTGGATTGATTGCTGAAAAGTTGGGGATGACTCAGTTGTTTGAAGATAATGGTTCGCAGGTTCCAGTAACCGTATTAAAAGTTGATACATGCGCTGTTGTTTCTTTGAAAAATAAAGAAAAAGACGGATATAGCGCTGTTCGGCTTGGTTGCAAGGAGAGCAGTGAGAAACATATAAATAAACCACAATTGAGCTATTTTAAAAAGATAGGTTGCAAGTTATTTAAGATATTAAAAGAATTTAGGGTTGACGACGAGTCGGCTTATAAGGTGGGCGATACATTTGATGCGACCCATTTTAAAGAAGGGCAATTTGTGGACGTAATCGGAACGTCGAATGGGAAAGGATTCGCAGGGGCTATGAAAAGGCATGGGTTTAGTGGCTTAAGAGCTACTCATGGCGTCTCCGTTACTCATAGATGTCATGGATCTACCGGAAATAGAACTCTCCCTGGACGAGTGTTTAAGGGCAAGAAAATGGCGGGACACATGGGGAATCAAAGAGTTACCATGTTGAATTTAAAGGTTCATTCCGTAGACAAAGATAAAGGGGTTATATTTATCCGCGGAGCCGTTCCAGGAAGCGAAAGCGGGATCGTTTATATCCGCGACGCTATCAAAAAGCTTATTTGAATAATTAATTGGTGTAGAGTTATGAAGTTTCAGGTATTAGATTGTAATAATAAAGCCGCCGGAGAATTAGAACTCTCGGATCAAGTTTTTGGCGTGTTGCCGAGAAAAGATATTCTAGCTAGAGTCGTTTTATGGCAATTGGCAAAAAGACGATGCGGTAATCATACGGTAAAAGGAAAATCTGACGTTCACGGCACTACTAGAAAAATGTATAAACAAAAAGGCACTGGAGGCGCGAGACACGGATCTAAAAAGGCCGCTCAATTTAGGGGCGGCGGTATTATCTTTGGCCCTGTTTTGAGATCTCATGAGTTTAGTCTACAAAAGAAAGTTCGAAGTCTTGGGTTAAAAATGGCCTTGTCAGCAAAAGCAAAAGAAGGTAATATTATAATAGTTGATTCATTAAAGCATGACGAAAAAATAAAAACCAAAGATTTCGTAAAAAGATTTTCGGATGTGAAGTCCGCTCTATTTATTGATTCTCAGAAGAATGCAAACGTTTTAAGTGCTGTATCTAATATAGTTTGTTTTGATTATATTCCGCAAATAGGAGCGAATGTTTATGATATTCTCAGGAGAGATAAATTGGTTATTTCGGCCGATGCGGTAAAAGAATTAGAGGGCAGGTTAATATGACAGACAAAGTTAAAGCAAGTTTTAAAGATTACGACACAATTAGGTATCCCCTTATGACCGAGAAGTCTACAAAACTTCTTGAATCGTCTAATTCTTATGTTTTTGTTGTCGATAAAATGGCGACCAAGCCTGAAATAAAGCAGGCGGTACAAAGAGTTTTCGGAGTGAAGGTAAAGTCTGTAAATACAATATTAATGAGAGGAAAGAATAAGATCTTTAGGGGGAAGCCGGGAAAAAGAGCGGATTTTAAAAAAGCAATAGTAAGATTAGAATCTAGAGAAAAAATAGATTTGGGAGTTGGAGTATAATAATATGGGATTGAAGCAATATAAGGCGGTTACCTCCTCTCAAAGGCAACTGGTTAATATAGACAGATCTGCTCTTTGGAAAGGCAAGCCTTTCAAGAAATTGACTGTTAATAAATTAGACGGAGCCGGAAGAAACAACCATGGTCATATTACTGTTTGGAATAGAGGCGGAGGACACAAGCAACGTTATAGAATGATTGATTTTTTGCGGGATAAAAAGGATATAGAAGCTGTTGTTCAGCGGATTGAATACGATCCTAATAGAAGTTCTTTTATTGCTCTGGTGAAATATTCTGACGACGAATATAGATATATTATAGCTCCTCAGAAACTAAAGATTGGCGATTCGGTATTATCTTCAGAAAAATGCGACGTAAAGCCAGGGAATGCAATGTTGTTAAAAAATATTCCCGTCGGTACTATCGTTCATAATATTGAGCTGAAAATAGGAAAAGGAGCACAACTGGCCAGATCTGCAGGAGGCGGGGTTCAGTTGGTGGGTAGAGACGGCGCGTATGTTATTTTGAGATTACCTTCCGGCGAGCAGAGGCTAGTGAACGGGAATTGTTCCGCCACTATTGGCGTAGTTTCTAATCCTGATCACCAAAACAGAAGTTATGGAAAAGCCGGAAGATCGAGGTGGTTGGGAAAACGACCTTGCGTTAGAGGAGTGGCTATGAATCCTGTCGATCACCCTCATGGCGGAGGAGAAGGGAAGACATCCGGGGGACGACATCCAGTTACTCCATGGGGTATTTCTACGAAAGGCAAAAAAACTCGTAGCAATAAGCGAACAACTCAGTATATAATATCAAAGCGTAAGTAAGGAGAGAAGAAGTGCCTAGATCTGTTTGGAAGGGACCGTTTTTTGATCGGTATTTAATTAAGAAGGCCGAAACTGCGAAAGCTTCAGGTCGTTTTGACGTTATAAAGATTTGGTCTAGACGTTCCACGATTTTGCCACAATTTGTCGGGCTGACGTTTGGGGTTCATAATGGGAAAAAGTTTATTCCCGTCTCAGTCTCCGAGAATATGGTCGGTCATAAATTCGGGGAATTTTCCCCAACCCGAACGTATTATGGGCATAGCGCTGATAAGAAGGCTAAGAGGTAATTATGTTAAATAATTCTGCAAAAGCTATTTTGAGAAAAGTGAGGGTTAGCCCTCAGAAATTAAACGTAGTCGCTTCTATGATCAGGGGAATGAAGGCCAATAAAGCTTTAGGGGCGTTGCTTTACTCTAAAAAGAGAATTGCCGCCGACGTTAGAAAAACTTTGATATCCGCGATCGCCAATGCCGAAAATAATAACGGGCTAAATCCGGACGCTCTATACGTAAAAGAAACTTATGTTGGTTATAGCATAAAGCTTCGTAGGTTTCGTCCAAGAGGGCGAGGGCACAGCGAAGTTATTACAAAACCGTTTAGTCATCTAACGATAGTTGTTGAAGAGAGAGTTTGAGGTAGCGGTATGGGACAAAAAGTAAATCCTGTCGGAATGAGGCTCGGTATTTTGAGAACTTGGGAATCTAGATGGTTCGCAAGAAAAGATTACGCTACTTTGTTGTTTAAAGATCTTCAAATTAGAAAGTATATTCAGGATAAACATAAAGCCGCAGGGATCTCTCGAGTTGTCGTAGAGAGACCGGCCAAAAAAGCTTGCGTAGATATTTATGCTTCAAGGCCTGGCATGTTGATTGGAAAAGGGGGAGCTGATTTAGAGAAGTTGAGAGATAAGTTGTCCTCTATGGCTGGAACTGATGTTTCTCTAAATATTGTCGGTATAAAAAAACCTGAGTTAGACGCTTATTTGATTGCTGACGGTATCGCTTTTCAAATTGAAAAAAGAGTTTCTTACAGAAGAGCCATGAAAAGAGCTATGCAATCCGCTATGAAATTGGGGGCTCTTGGGATAAGAGTTAATGTTTCCGGAAGGCTAAACGGAGCGGAAATTGCAAGAATGGAATGGTACAGAGAGGGTAGAGTGCCTTTGCACACGTTACGTTCTGACGTTGATTTTAGCATAGGCGTCGCAAAGACTACATACGGAACTTGTGGCGTGAAAGTTTGGATATACAAAGGCGATTATGAAGTTGGAGACGTTTTCTCCAGAGATAAAAGAGTTTAAGGATTTTTGGTTATGTTAGCTCCGAAGAAGACTAAATTTAGAAAAGCTTTTAAAGGTCGTATAAAAGGAAACGCAACCGCCGGAACTGAAGTAAGTTTTGGTAGTTTTGGATTAAAAGCTATCGAACCGGCGAGAATTAACTCTCGTCAGATAGAATCGGCTAGAAGGGCTATTTCTAGGCGTATAAAAAGAGCAGGACGAGTTTGGATTAGAATTTTTCCCGATCTTCCCGTTTCTAAAAAGCCTGCGGAAATCCGTATGGGAAGCGGAAAGGGGGCTCCGGAATATTGGGCGTTTAGAGTTCAGCCTGGAAGGGTTATGTTTGAGTTAGACGGAGTTCCCGAAGAGATAGCTCAAGAGGCTTTTGCATTAGCCGCTTCTAAGCTTCCGATTCGAGCTAAATTTGTTAAACGCGTTGTTTAGATATTGGTGATTTATGAAGTTTTTGGATCTGCTAAAAAAAGACGCAAAAGAGCTTTGCCAAAAATGCGCGGAATTGAAGAAAGAACATATGAATTTGCGCATTCTTTCGAAGACGACTCAAGACGTGAAGACTTCCGCTATTCGTGTATGTAAAAAAAATATAGCGAGAGTAAAAACTCGTTTACGTCAATTAGATAATAAATAGGAGAATAAAATGCCTCGTCGCGTGTTGCAAGGAGTCGTGGTTAGCGATAAGAATAATAAGACTGTTTTGGTCAGGGTTGAAAAAAAAGTTTTACATCCTCTTTATAAGAAATATGTCAAGCGACACAAAAAATACGCCGCTCATGATGAGTCTAATGAATGTAAAATTGGCGATACTGTCAAAATAATTGAATCAAAACCTATTTCGAAAACAAAGAAGTGGGTTGTTGACGTTAAGGTTGGAGCTTAGAAAATGATACAAGCTGAATCTCGATTGAGTGTGGCCGATAACTCCGGAGCAAAGGAAATTTTGTGTATAAAAGTTCTTGGCGGGTCTAAACGGAGATACGCCGGAGTAGGGGACGTTATCGTAGTTACTGTAAAAGATGCCATTCCTAGAGGAAAAGTTAAAAAGGGCGATATTCATAAAGCCGTTATAGTTAGGACTAAACAACCCGTTAGAAGAGGAGACGGCATGCAGATAGCCTTTGATAGAAATGCGGTGGTTCTTATAGACAAACAAGGAGAGCCTATCGGAAGTCGCATATTTGGTCCGGTTACGAGAGAGCTTAGGGGGGCTGGGTATATGAAAATTATTTCTTTGGCTCCGGAGGTGTTGTAGATATGACTCAGCCAAAATTTAAGATAAAAAAAGGGGATACCGTTCAGGTCGTTACTGGAAAAGGTAAAGGCCAAAGAGGTGCGATAAAAAGGGTTTTCCTTGACGACGGTAAAGTTATAATAGATAATGTTAATGTTGTCGTTAGAAATGTAAAGCCCGATTATAAACACCCTCAGGGATCGTATAAAAAAGAGTTGCCTATTGATATTTCGAATGTTTCTCTTATTGATCCTTCTACAAATAGACCCGGGAAAGTTGGGTTGAAGATAGATGAGGCGGGGAAGAAAGTTCGTTATTTTAAGAAAACGGGAACTGTTTTATAAGGTATAGTTATGAGTTATTCGAAAGATAGATATTTTTCCGAGATAAGAAGCCTTTTGAAGAAGGAGCTCGCTGTCTCTAACGAATTTATGATTCCGAAATTAGAGAAGATTGTTTTGAATTGTACTTCTTCCGAAGCGGCTCATGACGGCAAGGCTCTTCAGATTATAGCTGACGAGTTAACGGCAATTGCCGGGCAAAAGGCGGTAATTACTAAAGCCAAAAAATCGATTGCTGGATTTAAACTTCGAGCTGGGGTGAGTTTAGGTGCGAAGGTTACGTTGCGTAAGGAGCGTATGTATGAGTTTTTGGATAGGCTTATATACTTAGCTCTTCCGAAAGTCAGGGACTTTAGAGGATTGTCTAGTCGGAGCTTTGACGGACATGGGAATTTTTCTATGGGAATAAAAGAACAAATAGTATTTCCAGAGATAAATTATGATAAGATAGACAAAGTTCGAGGATTTGATATAACGGTTTGCACTACGGCAAGGAATGATAAAATTGCTTTGAGTTTATTAAAAGCTTTTAGATTTCCATTTACTAGTTGACAGATTTAAAAGGAATAAGAAATGGCGAAAATTAGCGCGATCGAAAACAACAATAGAAGAAAAAAACTTGTAGCCGATAAAATGGCTGCGAGATTATCTTTGCGGGCGATCATAAAAAATAAAGACACTGCATTTGACGACAGATTATCCGCAGTTCATAGATTGGCTGAGAAGCCTAGAAATTCCTCTGGCACAAGAGTTAGAAATAGATGCTCTATTACGGGAAGGCCAAGAGGGTACTATAGAAAGTTTGGAATATCTAGAATAGCGTTAAGGGAGCTTGCTTCCGCCGGGTTTCTCCCAGGCGTAATAAAAGCAAGTTGGTAGGTGTAATATGAGCTGCATAGATTCAATTAGCGATTTGGTAACTAGAATTAGAAACGCCCAGATGGCAAGTAAAAAAACTTTGAATTCTCCTTTTTCTAAGGCTAGAGAAGCTGTGTTGAAAGTTTTGTTGAATGAAGGATATATTAGGGGATATAATGTTGATGAGATTTCTGGGAGTCCTCATAAAGTTCTTCGCATTGAACTCAAATATTTCGAAGGCGATCCTGTTATTTGCGAAATAAAAAGGATTTCAAAACCTGGGCGGAGAGTGTATTCCTCTATAAAGGATTTGTCGTTTGTTAAAAATGGATTTGGGATTAATATATTATCTACGGATCGAGGCGTTATGTCTGACGTTGAGGCTAGGAAGCTGTCCCTTGGCGGCGAAGTGATTTGTTCTGTTTTCTAGGAGAGTTTGTTTGTGTCTAGAATTGGTAAGCATAAGATAGCCATTCCTGCTAGTATTAACGTTGTTTGCGACGGGAATATGTTAAATATAAAAAAAGGTTCTATTGAAAAATCTTATGTCGTTCCTTCGCGTTTAAAAGTTGAGATTTCTAACGAGGGAATTGCTTTAACCCCTCGCGATGATGCTCAATTAACGAATACTCTTTGGGGGACGTCTCAAAGAAATATATCCAATATCGTAAAAGGTTTAGCTGAAGGGTTTAAAGTTGTCTTAGAGTTGGTCGGCGTCGGGTACAAAGCGGCCGTTCAAGGGAAGAAGTTAATTCTTCAATTAGGATACAGTCACGATATAGAACACGAAATTCCAGAGGGCATTTCCATTGTTTGCGCTAGCCCTACGTCGATTTCTGTAAGCGGGAATTGCAAGAAACAAGTCGGAGACGTTGTCGCTCAGCTTAGAAAATACAGAAAGCCTGAGCCGTATAAAGGGAAAGGCGTAATAAGAACTGGAGAGTTTGTTTATAGAAAAGAGGGGAAGAAAAAGTAATATGAATAAGTCGTCTCAACTGCGTATTCGGCGAAAGCTAAGGCAGCGCTATAAGATTTCTAAGAACATAAAAAAGAAGTGTAGGCTATTGATAAATAGAACCAATAATCATATGTATGCTCAGATTTTAGACGAAAGCGGCTATAAAACTTTGGTTCATGTTTCAACTTTATCGAAAGAAATTCGAAACTCTATTAAAAACTGCGGAAACACAGAGGCGGCGGCTTCTGTTGGGAAGCTTGTAGCTCAAAAGGCAAAGGAAAAGAATATTTCTAGCGTTGTTTTTGATAGGTCTGGATTTTTGTATCATGGCAGAGTAAAAGCTCTTGCCGATAGCGCCCGAGAAAACGGGTTGATTTTTTAAGGATATTGCCATGGTTCGCGTAAATGATAGTAAAAAAAATAACGAAAATCAGGAACAGTTAATAGAAAAGCTGGTTAGCGTTAGAAGGGTTACTAAAGTCGTCAAAGGCGGGAAAAATATGCGTTTTTCCGCTCTGGTTGTAGTCGGAGACGGGAAGGGTAGGGTAGGAGTCGCTTCCGCAAAAGCTAGAGAGGTCCCCGATGCCGTGAAAAAGGCTAGCGCTAAGGCAAAGCGATCCATGATTAGAGTTTCTTTGAAAGAGGGAAGGACAATAAGGCACGATGTTTCGGCCAAAGTTGGGGCCGGACATGTGTTTTTAAGGACTGCTCCAGCCGGAACGGGAGTTATTGCGGGCGGACCTATGAGAGCTGTCTTTGAGGCTTTGGGCGTTCAGGATATTGTCAGCAAGTCTATTGGTTCTGGGAATTATCATAATATGGTTCGCGCGACTTTTGTTGCTTTGAACTCCATAGTTCCTCCTAAATATATCGCCGCAAAACTTGGCAAAAAGATACCAGATATTTTGGCTAGAAGGTCGTCTGGTAAAATCCAATCCTCTTGCGAAGATATAAAAGAATGAATTGGAGGCTATCATGGAAAAAATAAGAATAAGGCAAACTAGAAGCCCAATAAGAAGAGATAAAAAACAATCTTTATATTTAAAGTCGCTGGGTTTGAGAAAAATTGGTTCCGAACGAGAATTGATCGCAAGTAACTCTGTTATGAAGCTGATTGAGAAGGTTCGGCATATGGTAAGAGTTATAACGTAGGTAAGAAAAAATGTCTTTGTTAAAGTTAAATAATATAAGAGATAATCGTGGCTCGCGAATGAAGAGAAAAGTTCTAGGCAGAGGAATTGGATCTGGCCTAGGAAAAACTTCCGGAAGAGGCGGCAAGGGGCAGACTGCTAGGTCTGGAGTTAGTTTAAACGGATTCGAGGGAGGGCAAACTCCTTTATATAGAAGACTTCCTAAGAGAGGTTTTGTCAATATTCACAGAATGAAAATGTATGAGCTTGACTTTTTTAAAATTGTAAGAATCCTAAAGTCTGGTCTTCTTGAGAGTGATTCGGTTATTAATCGAGAGTTCTTGATGAAGATAGGCTATATTCCTTCTTACGCCGAAGGCGTTTCTTTGCTTGCTAACGGGAGGATAAACTCCCCCGTAAAAGTCTGCGTAACGAAGGCTAGCGCTAAGGCTAAAGAAGTTTTAGAAAAGGCTGGCGGGACTTTATCTATAGAATCGAGGCAATAATATATGGCTTCTCCTATAGAGAATTTAGCGAAGAGCTTTAGTTTTTCGTCTTTTAAAAAGGCCGGGGATTTAAAAAAGCGTATATTTTTTACGCTTTTTATTTTAATTATATACAGACTTGGAACGTATATTCCTCTTCCTAATATAAATCCCGCGATAGTTGCCGAATTTACTAAAAGCCATGCCGGCGGTTTGTTCGGAGTTTTGGATTTATTCTCTGGAGGAGCTATCGGACGTATGACCGTGTTTTCTTTAAACATTATGCCATACATTTCCGCTAGCATTATTGTCCAGTTATTAACTTCTATGTCGCCGCAACTTACTGCTCTTAAAAAAGAGGGGGAGCCGGGAAGACGAAAACTTAATCAATACACAAGATACGGAACCGTAGCATTAGCAATGATTCAAGGGTATGGGATTGCTGTTGGGCTTGAAAGAATGATGGGGCATTCTGGATGTGCTGTTCTTGATCCTGGGATGTTATTTAGATTTACGACTATGACAAGTTTAACAGGCGGAACGTTGTTTATAATGTGGCTTGGAGAACAGATTTCCCAAAGAGGTTTGGGAAATGGCTCTTCGATTATAATATATTCCGGTATCGTCGCGAATTTGCCATCCGCTTTATTTAACACTTTTGCCATGGGAAAACAAGGGGCGATTTCCATTATGGCGTTGTTTATTTTGGTTATAATGGTAGTTGCCGTAATTGCCTTTATAGTTTTCATGGAAAAGGCCAACAGGAAAATTCCTATTCAATATCCAAAAAGACAAACTATGATAAATATGCCGGCTCAGCAACAAGGGACTCATTTGCCGTTAAAATTAAACAACGCTGGGGTCATTCCTCCGATTTTTGCGTCGTCTATTTTATTATTGCCTGTGACGATTGTCGGGTTTAGTAGCGGAGTGGATCCCAATTCTGCGCTTGGAACAATCTCTAGATTGTTTAATCATGGCCAGCCTTTGTATATGATATCGTATATTGCCGCGGTAGTATTTTTTGCTTTTTTCTATACGGCGATAATGTTTAATCCAAAAGACACAGCCGATAATTTGAAAAAATCCGGTAGTTATATTCCTGGAATAAGGCCTGGAGACTCGACTTCCGAATATATAGATTCGATACTTACGAGACTAACGACAATTGGGGCTATATATCTTTGCGGTATTTGTATATTGCCTGAAATTTTGTTATCTCAAATTTCTCTTCCGTTTTATTTTGGAGGAACGAGTCTTTTGATTGTCGTTAACGTATCTATAGATACTGTTAGTCAGTTTCAATCTCATTTAATAGCTCAACAATACGACGGATTGTTCAAAAGAGGCAGAGCAAAAGGGTTGATATAATTATGAATTGCGTTGGCAAGTGGATAGTTTTTCTTGGAGCTCCTGGATGCGGGAAAGGAACACAGGCCGAGAGTCTTGTTTCTGAAAATAACTTTACAGTCGTTTCCATGGGCGATATTTTGCGAGAAAATAAAACAAAGTCGGTTGCCGCATATGACGGAATGACTATTGGCGAAATAATAGGAAATGGAATACTCCTTCCAGATGAAATTGTGATGGGGTTGGTCAAAGACGAATTGAAAAAAATAGATTCTGTCGTTAATAGAAATTTGTTGTTTGACGGAATCCCGAGAACGATAGGCCAAGCGGAAAGTTTATCTTTGTTGGCTGAAGAGTTTAAAAAGAAAATAGACAAAGTTTTGAATTTTGTTATTGACGATGAAATTATATTTAAGAGAATTCTTGGCAGATATAAATGCTCAAAGTGTGGTAAAATATATAATGATTTCTTCTTAAGCCCTAAAGTTAGCGGCGTATGCGATGTTTGCGGAGGAAATAAGTTTGATAGGAGAACTGACGATAACGAGGAATCTTTGAAGAAGAGATTGTCTGAATATCACAGCAAAACTCATATTTTGATTGATTTTTACTCAAAGTTAGGTATGTTATATAATGTAAACGCTAACGACGATCCACAGAAAGTTAGAGAATTTGTGTTGGATAGTCTAAATGCGAAGAAGGAGAGTTAATTATGAAGTTTTTAAAGACGATATTATTTCTGTTTGCATTGTTTGCGACTGTATGTAATGCAAGCAATCAGAAAGCAAGCGAATCTGAGGCTCAAAAAGCTGGCAAATGGGTCGTTTTTATTGGATGCGCAGGTTGTGGGAAAGGAACCCAGGCGGAGCTTCTTTCTTCTGAAAATGGTTTTATCGTAATTGGGATGGGCGATTTGTTAAGAAAAAACAAGGATATGGTAGCCACCCCCGATGGTAAAACTCTTGGCGATATTATGAAAACAGGAGTCTTGGTGCCTAATTCTATCACGGTAGATTTAGTTACTAAAAGGCTAGAGGAAATAGAAGATGTAGCTAACAAAAACGTTTTATTTGAAGGTTGGCCTAGAGTACTAGAGCAAGCAAAAAACTTTGATCTTATACTTAAAAAACTTGGAAGAAAAATAGACGTCGTTTTTAATTTTGCAATCGGAGACGAAAATATTGCAATTAAAAGAATTCTTGGCAGATACTCGTGTAAGAAGTGTGGCAAGATATATAACGAATTCTTTTTGAATCCGACTAAGGAAGGCGTATGCGACGTTTGCAAGGGAACGGAATTTAATAAAAGATCAGACGATAATAGAGAGTCTGTAAAGAATAGATTATCAATTTTTAACAAAGAAACTCGGCCGATAATTAAATATTATAAAAAAGCGGGCGTTTTATGTAATGTAAAAGCTGACGCTAATATTGGCGAAGTTAGAAGCTCTATATTGAAGTGTTTAGATTTAAAAGAGGAGAATAAATAGTGGCGCGTATTGCTGGCGTTAATATTCCTACGCAGAAAAGGGTTATTATTGGGTTATCTTATATTTATGGAATTGGGGCGTATAATGCAAAATGTATTGTTAAAAAAGCTGGAATTCCTGAATCTAGAAGAGTTTTTGATCTTACTGATGCAGAAATTTTGAAAATAAGGGAAATAATCGATAGCGCTTATAAAGTAGAGGGAGATTTAAGACGCGAAAATTCAATGAATATAAAGAGATTGATGGATCTCGGGTGTTATCGTGGCTTGCGTCATAGAAAAGGCCTTCCCGTGAGAGGCCAAAGAACTCACACGAATGCAAGAACCAGAAAAGGAAAGTCCATTCCTATCGCCGGCAAGAAAATTGCGACCAAATAATTTTTTATAAAAGGAATATTTTATGGCTCAGAAAACCGTTGGAAGAGTGAAAAGAAGAGAGAAGAAAAATATTGTTAATGCCGTGGCTCATGTGAACGCTACGTTTAACAACACGATAGTAACTATAGCGGATGAGCGCGGCAACACAATTGCTTATGGTTCCGCAGGAATTGTTGGCTTCAAGGGTTCGAGAAAATCGACTCCATATGCCGCCCAATTGGCCGCGGAGGATGCCGCTAAGAAAGCCATGGAGCACGGCGTGAAGAATGTTAAAGTTATCGTGAAGGGGCCTGGAGCGGGGAGAGAGACCGCTATAAGATCTCTTCAAAGCGCTGGTTTTGTTATAACGTCTATAAAAGACGAGTCTCCTCTTCCGCATAATGGGTGCAGGCCGCCAAAGGCTCGTAGAAATTAGTTTTTTGTTTTGGAGTAAATTGAGTGAGTACGTGGCAAAGGTTGATAAAACCGAGAAAAATTGAGATTCAATATTCCGATCAGCTTTTAAGAGATGGAACTGTTATTCTTGAGCCATTGGAGCGGGGGTTTGGGACGACTTTAGGAAACGCGTTAAGGAGAGTTTTGTTATCTTCTATAAGCGGCTCTGCCGTGACTTCAGTGAAATTTGAAGGAGTGGCTCATGAGTTTTCTACGATTCCTGGCGTGAGGGAAGATGTTCCTGAAATTATTCTTAATATAAAAGCTTTGAAGATAAAATTAAATTCGGATAGACCTAGAAAAGTGAAAATATCCGCATCTGGGCCCAAAATAGTAAAGGCTAAAGATATAGAATGTTCATCTGACGTTGAGATACTAGACCCGGAACATATAATATGTACGCTCGAATATGGAGCGTCAGTTAATATGGAGTTAACGATTAATAATGGAAAAGGTTACGTTACGGCCTCTAATCAAGAGGATTGTAATAAACAAATCGGAGTTATAGCCGTAGATTCTATTTTTAGCCCTATTGAGCTTGTTGATTTTAAAGTGGAGCAAACAAGAGTCGGTCAAAGAACGGATTACGATAAGTTGACAATCAGAATAAAAACTGACGGCTCTATAAGGCCAGACGATGCGTTGGCTTATGCCGGGGCTATTTTAAGAGATCATTTTTCAGCGTTTGTTAATTTTGACGAATTCCCTGTTTACGATTCGAAAGAAGAATTAAGCGATTTTCCATTTAATAAGAATTTATTAAAGAAAGTCGACGAGTTAGAATTGTCTGTTAGGTCTGCAAATTGTTTGAAAAATGAAAATATATTCTATATCGGAGATTTAATTCAAAGATCTGAAAGCGATATGTTAAAAACTCCGAATTTCGGAAGAAAGTCTTTGAACGAAATTAAAGCTTTATTATCCAGCATGGGACTTTCGTTTGGGATGACCGTTGCCGGATGGCCTCCTGAGAATATAGACGATTTGGTCAGAAAAGCCGACGATCAGTATAATTAGTTATTGGAGAGACATTCATGAGACATGGATTAGCAAAACGTAAATTAAATAGAACGAGTTCGCATAGAAAAGCGATGTTTAAAGCCTTGTCTTGTTCTTTGTTTGAACATGAGCAAATTAAAACTACATTACCAAAAGCCAAAGAATTGAGGTCTGTAGTTGAAAAGCTTATAACTATTGCTAAAAGAGGAACCTTACATACAAGAAGATTGGCTACGTCTAGATTGCAAAACGATGCGGTTGTAAAAAAATTGTTTGAGGATATAGCTCTGAGATTTTCTAATAGAAACGGAGGCTATACAAGGATAATGAAAACTGGATTTAGATATGGCGACGCCGCTCCTATGGCTATTATAG
>JAITTR010000080.1 GCA_031286725.1 Holosporales bacterium
TAGTCAATTCCTAACCCGCTCACGTCGTAAGGAGCAGACATTGCCCCTCCGCTCAGGACTGCCGCTATCAACGACACGGCCAATATTCTCTTTCTCATTTTCATTCTCTTCGTCCTCCATTAGACTATATATTATCTTAAATAGGCCATCACTCGAAACCGCTCGAAATGAACCCTATCCTTTCTACTTTTGAGTATAAACTATACTAAATAGACATGTCAACACTTTTATTTTATAATTCCTAAAAATATTTTTTTACAGAGTGTTACCTAAAATACACACCATCTAAATAGTAAGTATCTCAATCGAATCTTCGGTTACGGCTATGGTATGTTCGAATTGAGCGGATAAAGACTTGTCGACGGTAACTGCGCTCCAGCCATCTTTGATTACTTTTGTTTTGTATGATCCGACGTTTATCATTGGCTCTATGGTAAAAAACATTCCCGGCAGGATTTGAGCTCCTTTTTTTCCTATGTCGTAATGAACTATGAGCGGCTCGTCGTGAAAAACTCTGCCTATTCCATGTCCGCAATAATCTCTAACTATCGAGTATCCATACTTGTCGACAAATTTTTGTATTGCTTTTCCTATGTCCCCAAAATACCCTCCGGGTCGCGCTGCGTGTATGCCGACATATAAAGCTTCCTCGGTTATTTTTACGAGATTTTCGACAAGTTTTGTCGCTTTACCAACTATAAAGGTTTTACTAGTATCCCCAAACCAACCGTTTAATATTACGGTAACGTCTATGTTTATTATATCTCCCGATTTTAGCCTATAATCGCCAGGGATTCCGTGACAGACGACGTGATTAACCGACGTACAAATAGATGTGGGGAAGCCTTTGTAATTTAAAATCGCGGATTTCGCGCCATGTTCTACTATGAAATTATGGCAAAGAGTATTTAACTCGTCGGTAGTCGTATTTTCTTTTACGTATGGCTCTATAAATCTTAAAACGTCTCTTGCCAACCGACAAGCCTTCCTCATCTCTTCTCTGTCTTCTTTTTTATGAATCTTTATATTACTCATTAATTCGCAGGCTCAAAATAGGCGGGACAATACGGATGAATTCTTTTAGCTATTTGACGTCTTTTTATTATTTTTCCATTTTTAGTCCAAATAAACAACCCTTGTCCGTATTTTCTTCTTTCTATAAAATTATTTTCCAATTCTTTCTTTATAGGCTTTCCCGAAAAGCCTAAGTTTCTTTGAATCGATAATATTTTATTTCGGCCTTCTCTAACGGAAGTCGTATAGAACTCCCCGTTTTCTATATAACAAACGGAGTTGGAATTTGGGGGAAATATAATGTCTGGGGATTCCTCAAAATAATACAAAATAACTGAAAATGCTATAGCAAATACTCCAACATATTTCAACCTCGTTTTTAATAAACATAAAAGTATTCCGCCAAAAATACATATATACAAACTTGAATTACAAGGGGATCTTAAGGTAATATCAGAGCCTGGCAAATTAGAAATGTATCCGACCATTTCTATTAAAAAATTTAAACAATATTCTATTAATTTTAGCAGAAAACTAAAAAAGCTTGAAAATATTATGCAAATAATTCCCAAAGGAGCTATTATAAAACTAATTAGAGGAAGCGCGACTAAATTTCCCAATATTCCGGTTAAACTCAGCCTATTAAAGGTAGAAACGGATATTGGCAGCGTGGCGAGAGAAGCTATTAATGTTGAAAGTATAGACGCGAAAAGATATAAGAAAATCTTATTTAAAACGCTATTTTTTGAAAAATATCTCAATGGGGTTTCATTATAATTCTCATAAAAAGAAATAAGAGCGACAACAGCGCAAAACGATAATTGAAAACTAACTAAAAAAAGCGCAGCGGAGTCGAATAGAAGTATTAAAAATGCGGCAATTGAAACGCTTCTTAAGGATATTGCCCCTCTTCCCAAAATTACGCTAATAAGAAAAATAGAAGTCATAATAAAAGCCCTAACGGCCGAAGGAGAAAAGCCGGACAAGGCGAGGTATGTAAAAGTGATCGGGACTGTTAGCCCAGCGGCTAATTTTCGAGGGTTTATAATTGGAATAGCTAAGTTTACGTATAATGCTATTTTTAATAACGCCAAAAACGCAATTGATGCGACGATAGACATATGTAGCCCCGATATGGCCAAAATATGAGCGGTTCCGGACTTTATGAATTTATCTCTAACATCTGGGCCAATAGCCGATTTATCCCCGGTTAGTAAGGCGGCGGCAACTCCGTTTGAGGGTTTTGATATTTTTGTCATTATTGTTTTTGTTAAATATCTTCTTAAGGAAGCAAAAACGCCTTTAACATTTCTATTTTCTTCATGTTGGAAAACATTTTTTATATAAAAGACAATGCCTGTCGCGTCGATTTTTATAAGAGAATTGTATTGTTTTTGATCAAACGAGCCGGGTATCGCAGATTCTTTATACTTTAGCAAACGACCTATTATCTTTACTCTATCGTTTGGATTTATATTTTCCAACATTCGGCTATGACAAGTCATTTTGGCAGTTTTTATAAATTCTAAATCCTTTTTAACTTCAGTTTTTGATAATAATCCGAAAGAAACGTTGCGTACTGAGGTCTTTTCATTATCAAATTTTATGTTTTCTAAAGTAATTCTTTGCATTCCTTTCATTGTTGGGTGAGTTTCCTCAATGAATTCAACATTAGCGAAAAACGAACTCTTATCACAGTCTTCCTCTAAAAACCGCTTAGAGCTGAGAAGTTCCGTTTTTAAAATTCCCCCTGTTTGAGCCGTATAAAATCCCAAAGCGAACAATATCGTAACAAAAGATATAACTCGGAATCTTTCCCAAGATAATATTGAAAAAGTTGCGAATAATATCAGAAAAAGCAAAATAGAAGTTAAAGATTTTAAAGGAAAATAAACGCCAAATAATATACCAATACCAAGAATAACGGGAGAAAATAAAGGAAAGCGCTCCCGCTCTATTATTAGATTATTTTTAATATTTTCTTTTATTTCTCAGCCTCGTCTATTTTATTTATACGAACTAAATACTGTTCGTCTAATTCCGTATTTGCAAAAATACCAGCACATTCCACGGCAAACTCCTCGTTTATAAACCCCGCGCCAAAGCATATAATGTTGGCGTCGTTGTGTTCTCTCGCTAAAGCGGTTATTTCGCTTTTATAGCATAAAGCCGCTCGAATTCCTTTAAACCTGTTCGCAGTCACACACATGCCGACGCCAGAATAGCAAACTAAGACGCCAAAACTTCGCGGCGTCAACTGGACGTGTTTGGCCACGCTTTTCGCATAGTCCACATAGTCGACAGTAACGCAATCGTTATCTGAACCGTAATCCATAACCTGATATCCAAGTGAAGAGAAATGGTTTAACAACTTGTTTTTTAACCAATATCCCCTATGATCAGATCCAAAGGCAACCGACTTAAAGCTCATTATCCGCCTCTTACGATATAATTTTATATTTATATGTTTATCATATTTTAAAAACATTCATAGAATATTTTACAAGAGACGTCAGAAAAAAAGACATCTCTTGTATTTTTTCTTTAGTTTTGGAAACGCCTTATTATAAAGTCGATATTTTTAATGTCAAGCCATTTTGTCGATTTTATGAAGAATTGTTTGTGAATTATAAAATTTTTCATAAAATGTTAATCCTTTTTTACAAACTTTTAATTTTTGCGTTATCCTTAAATAGAAGTCGGTTGATTTCCCTAAAAATCGCGTAACAATAATACCTCCTAATTAACGCAACTGTTAAAAACCAACCGACTTTCTTCTAAATTCTTTCAAAACTAATTCTAAAAAAAAGGCGGCGGTTGATTCCGATCGCCAATTTTCTCTTAAATCTTAAACAATTCTTTAGATTGATTTTGGATATTATAATAAAGGAACTTGAGGGACATCCACTCCTTAAAGATTTACGCCTTGCGAAGCTCAATATTGGTTACGCTGAAACGTCTCGCTTAACTTATTCTCCTTGGCCTTTAATTTATTTTAAAAGGGAGGCGACTCGCCAGCTTCGCTGGCCACTCGCCCGCCCCGAGTCGCTTCCCCTTTTTAAAGAATTCTAAATTAGCGGTACAAATGTCAATTTTCGTCAGAATCTACGTTTTTTACGATGCTAACAAAGGCTTGTTCCAAAGTTGGGTTTTGACAATTTTTACAAAGATTTTTTAATTTGTCCGGAGTTCCGGAAGCTCTTATTTTTCCCTTATAAATTAATGATATTTCATCGCAATTTTCAGCTTCAGCCATAAAGTGCGTCGTGACTACAACGCTAATTCCGCGTTGAGCTAAACAATTTATATGCAACCAAAACTCTTTTCTCGTTATTGGGTCAACTCCGGATGTTGGCTCGTCAAGAAATAATACTTGAGGCTTATGCATAATAGCGCACGCCAAGGCTAATCTCTGTTTATAGCCAAGGGATAAAACCGCTGAGTTAACGTTTCCTAAATTTCTCAAACGAAAAATATCCAACATCGTTTCTATTGCGTCTTTTTTCGATTTTCCGGTCAATCCGTAAGCTCCGGAGAAAAAATCAAGATTCTG
>JAITTR010000018.1 GCA_031286725.1 Holosporales bacterium
AGCGAACGCATTCGCGACAAAGTTGCGGCTTCCAAGAAAAAGAGCCTGTGGATGGAAGGTTATCCGCTCCTTGGCTACGATTGCAAAGATCGCAAGCTTGTCGTAAATGAGGAAGAAGCCAAGGTTGTGCGATTCATCTACGAACAATTCCAGCTGCTGGAGTCCTGTACGATGGTCTCGGACGCTCTGAACCGCAGCGGATATCGCACTAAACTCCGAAAACATGTCAACGGCCAGAACTGCGGAGGCAAGCTCTACGCTTCGAAAGACGTTCGCCGAATTCTGCAAAATCCATATTACAAAGGTTGCGTCACGCACAAAGACAACGTCTACCAGGGCAAGCATCAAGCAATAATCGAAGAGTCGGTTTGGGATCATGTACAAACGCTGTTCAAGAAATACGACGGCTAGGAACGCAAGGGCTACGCGACCGCCAGCTCCTCGTTTCTCAAGGGAATTCTCAAATGCACGAAGTGTGTCGTCGCCATGACTCCGACCTACGCCTACAACCACAGCTTGCACTACAGGATACTACGCCTGCTCCAATCACATCCAATGCAAGGCATGCGAATCCGCCTTAAAAACCATTCCCACCGAGGACGTGGAGCAAAAAGTCGTCGATGAAATTTTGCGAATCCTAAGAGGGCCGGAGATCATCACGAATATTAATAAGATCGCCAACGAACGCTCTGAAATCAACGGGTCCAGCGTCACGCTGGCGAAACAAAACCTCGTCCTGGCTTTGAAGAACCTTACCGAAGTCTAGACCTTCCTCTATCCAACGGAACAACAAAAGGTTGTAAAGATGCTCGTCGAAGAGGCGTCAATCGAGGACGACGGCCTCAGGCTGAGGATGAACCTCGAGGGGTTCGAGCGGGTGATGAGGGAGGTGGCTGTGGTGTGAAAATCCCAACCACCCAAATTCTTCGACAGTCTCTACCGGAGAACCCATTTCCGTCTTTAGCAAGCCTGATCCTGATCTTGGCACACCACAAAGTTTTTTACGTAACTGGGCAACGATATGTCTGGCTTACTATGGCATGAAGTGAAGTACGCTGGAAAGGCAATTATAGCAAGATGTTTTTATATTTGTTGCTTTTTACTGAATATTAATTTTGATTTGCTAAACTATGTCTACGTTTTTCAGCAATAGAAGATTTGATGCAGATGGCAAAAAACAATAAGATTACCTTAAAAACATGAGAGAAAATGAATAAAAATACAAAGAAAATTATGCCCAAAAATTGCTGACCTCAATAGTGATGGTTATAGTGGCTTGTGGACACGTAAAAAACGGTGAGGCGAGGCTGAATGATGCAATTGTCAATATTATTGCTGCCCCAATTGTTGGGCCTGCGGCATTAGGAAACGATTTTATAGGTTACAGTAAGCGAAAATTGGATTAATTATCTCGCTGGAGCTCTAGCTCTTCCGCCTGCAAATATAGCACTAGTATTGGGAGTATTGAGAAATTCTACTCCAGCTGTTGGAATAGCGGATAGAGAAATAACTTTATTTAGAAATATGGTAAAGCTAAGACACTTATGGAAGTGGCTTGTTGCTGGCACCCCAGCAAATGCTAACTTAAATTATCTCGCTTGGAATAGAGCTGCAAGAGTAACTAGCGGACTACCAGCAAATGGAATTCACTCGTCATTTTTTGTTCCAGTAGGAACTAACGCTAATGCTTATTTTGTTTTGCTTTTAGAAAATATAGCTACAGTTGCAACAAATGCAGTAAACGTATCTGTAGCGTACAACGGAGCATTAGTGTCTGGCCCAGTAGCATTAGCTGGAGTAAACTTGAATACTCACACAGCACCAGGAGGAGGTAACTACATAGTACAAATATTTGTTAATATCGCTGGAGCTGCTCAAATTGGAGGTGCTGTAATTCAAGGTATTAAGTGCAACCTAACAGCTGGTAACATATTACCTGTAACTCTTGCTCCTGTTGGAGGGATTCCTGCAGGACCACTGCCAGCTAATGTGCTGAATGCTATAGAAGCAGGATCGAGTATTCGTGAAGCTCTCTATACTAATGCTCACGTAGGAGCAGTGCCAGTTGCAGAAGCATTCATGCAACTACATGAAGCAGCAGCCACTGCAACAATTCCTCAAAATATTAATGTTGTTGAAATAAGAATAACCCAACCAGCCGGAGGAGTATCAGTTTCTATGTGCCCAATATAAAATAGAGAAGAAAAAATGTTGATCTTAAAAATCATCTGAACTAGGCTGCTACATACCGCATTCATGGATACGTTCAAACTCTAGAAGTTTACAAATGTAATACAACCTAAGAACAAGCTTAGCTGCCAACTGTCTGTGGCTTTGAGCCCAATCAGTAATAACTAGAACTATGAATATCGTCATACAGTGTTCCTTTATGAAGCTTATGTGGCGGTTCAAAAATCAAACTATCATGGTGACGCTTCATTCCCTCAACCACAGATATACCAAAACCCCCAACACATGCAGCCATCATTATATAACGCGAATTATAAACAGATTTTCTAAACATTTCACGTTTCTCCAGAGACTAATTTACAGAAGCAATCTCTCCAATTATCAATTACAGTGTACCATACTTTTCATCCAATTTCCACATTATAACCCTTGTTTTTTAAATTGTGTTAATTATCTTAAATTGTCATCAAATTACTTGCGAAAATCGCAATTATTACAGAACAAGAATCATCCGCTAAATTATTGGCAAATTTTACCTTGCCAACAAACCGAGTGGGTTTCGCGAACTCTCGACACAAAACGCCGCTTTCATCTCAAACCATAACCCGCGATATCCAAAAACCATAAATTCCACCAATCTCCGCACATTCTCAAATTTCCAGGAGAACTCAAAGCCTTCGAATCCCACTCGCGACCGTTTCGCATTCTCTAAACTAAAATTCAGAAAAATCAAGCTTTGACAGACAAGGTCCTGGAGACGAGGAGTTGCAGAGATTGTACTTTCCAAATCTCCATAGCCAATCTCAGGAAGAACGGAGACGGATTTTGGGAGAAAATCAGACAAAATATGGCAAATTTGACTCGAAGAAACGAAGTGCTGGCAAGAACGCAGAACGCCTAAAGCCCTCGGACGCATAGCGGCTCTAGCGGATACATTAACGCATGACAACAACAGATTCTCCACTATGAAAACGTATTGTCTGGCGGAGAGAGGGGGATTCGAACCCCCGATACGACTTTACAATCGTATAACGGTTTAGCAAACCGCCGCCTTCAGCCTCTCGGCCATCTCTCCCGCTTATAATTATAGTACAAATTTCCGCGCTCCAGAGCAATAAGTTTGATAAGCTTTTACAAAGACCTTTGATAATAAAACATATATTGCTGGACGATCCCGGCGTAGCTTTCAAAACGTTTTATATCAAAGTTTCCGTTATATTGTTTTTCAATAATATGCTTTATCCATATGTCTATGGGGAAAGCCTCGATTTTATGCAGTCCGAATAAGGCTATGCAATTGGCCACTTTTTCTCCTATTCCCCTAAAGCGCTTTAAATATTCTAAGGCCTCTTGATATTCCATTTTCTTGAGTTTTTCTAAATCAAACTTTCCTGCCGAAATTAAGTTTGATATATCTTTTAGATATATCGCTCTATACCCTAAGCCGATATTCTTAAAATCAGCTTCTTCATATTTGGATAATATGTCCGCCGAAGGAAAATCGTTTTTATAGGGAGCGCATAACTTTGTAATAGTATTTTTTATCCTAGGGACGTTATTTCTTTGAGAAATTATAAAGCTTACTATCACTTCCCAAAGATCTTGTTTTAATATTCTAATTCCGGATCCGTATTTTACCGCGGCAATTAAATACGGATCGTTCGTTTTTATAATTTCGTTTTTTATTTTCTCATAATCCCTTTTTACGTCAAAATAATCTTCCCATATCGTTTTATATTCCTCTAAAGAACAATCGAAAATATAATTATCGCCCTTAATATATTTTATTATAAGCCGTTTGCCAAAGGCTATGACTTCCCAACATTGGGAATCTAATTTATTTATACGAAAACATTGTCCTGAGTTCGCTATTTGCCCTATATCGAAATCGGCGATTTTTACTTCCAAAGTATGTCTCTTTTCATCTATAATTATCTAGCGTACTATTAAAAACACGGAAATGAAATAAGCGAATAATTTAGCAATTCCTAAATTACTGGATATAAATCTTTTGATATGTTAAAATGCCTATATTGCTCTTAAGTACTTATTCATTATGAAGCTTCTTAATATTTTCATTATTTTAATTACCGTTTTGCTATACTCAAATTACGGATATTGCTCAACAGAGGATCTTGACGTATCAGCATTAGGAACAAGCGTTGACGAATCAAAGTTATATGCGTCCGCTCATAAAGAAGAAAACGACAAGAAAGCGTCGGAAGCTCTTTCCGCTTTAAGAGCCGTTTCTAAAGCTCGCGCCGTAAAAAAATCATACGCAAACGAATTTAAATCCATAGACTCCGCCGCAAAAACTTTTTTTGTCGTAGCAAGAGTAAATTCCGAAGTAATAACTAACATAGATATTATAAACGCTACAAAATTCATATTCTTTTCCTCCGGGAAAAAGTACGATAAAGAAAGCGCGAAAATAATGGCGAAAACTATCGTTAATTCCATGGCTGAATCAAAGTTACAAGAACAGTACGCCAAGCTTTATAGAAAAAAAGTAACGGAAACAGATTTGAATAAAAGAGTTGAAGAAATCGCTCAAAAAAACGGAATGTCCATAGAAGATTTGACTAAGAAATTCGAAGAATTAGGCATAAACATGGAAATCTTCAAGAAGAACATAAAATCCAGAATGATCGTATCTTTTATTGCGGAACTTATTGGCGAGGACGTAAGAGTTTCAAATCAAGAAATAGCGGAAGAAAAAGCGAAGATAGCTACGGATATAAAATGCCCTCGGTGTCATTTGTTTGAAATATTTTTCAGAGTCGACAACCCGAAAGGAAAAAAGACTGTAAAAGAAAATGCGGAAGCCGCTTTAAAATTAATAAAAGACGGATTTAGTTTTCAAATCTTATCCGAAAATATGTCTCAAGGAAATTATACGGGAACCGTTGGAGATTTAGGATGGATTCGATCTGAAAGTCTTGAAACTCCCGTAAGAGATATTGTTCTAAATTTAAACCCTGGAGAATTTAGCGGCGTTATTGAAACCAAGACTGGATATAAAATCGTATACGTATACGATAAGGCTGCTCCTAATAAAGTAGGTCGGTCTTTGGCCAAATATGGCGTATTAAAATCGTCAATTCAGTATAAAGGCGGTCTTTTGACGCAAAAAGACATACAATTAGTAAACGAAACAATAGAAGCTATCATGAAAGTGGCTTCTGCGGATGAATATAAAGCCGTTTGTAAAAAATATAAAATAGATGTCGAAAACGCCCAAATAGAACAGCCAAACGATTATGAAATGGAATTAATAGAGAAATCCAAATCAACTAAAAAGCCATCAGTACTTCAATCTATGGAAGACGAAAACAAATTGACTGTCCTATTTGTTAAAAACGAAGAGATCTCGGACGCAGTTGTTCCTTCCGAGCAAGAAATTTCTGAAATAGTCTCTTCGAAAAAGATAGCAAACGAATTTAATAAGAATTCAAAAAGACTAAAAACTACCGCTTTTGTGAAAGTTTATAAAGAACGGCTGGAAAAGGTCTTTCAATAATGAGAATAGCATTTTTTGGAGACATTGTCGGAAGAAGCGGTAGAGACGCTGTTAAGAATTACATAAAGGAAAATAAAACTAAGTATAAATTTGATCTCGCAATAGTAAACGGCGAGAATGCAACCCATGGGTTCGGTATAAATCAAAATATATGCGAAGAATTATTTTCAGCCGGTATTGACGTCATAACAATGGGAAATCATACTTTTGACCAAAAGGATTCCTTTCCGCTTTTCGACAATGAAAAAAGATTGCTGAGGCCGTTAAATTATCCTCAAGGTACTCCAGGCCATGGATATATTGTCACTGAAACTGCTATGGGAGAAAAAGTCATGGTAATAAACCTAATCGGCAGGATTGCAATGGAGCAAAACGACGATCCTTTTTTTGTCGTTAATCAGCTTTTGGCAAATTATAAATTGGGAGTCAACGTAAACGTAATATTTATAGATTTTCACGCCGAAACAACCGCCGAAAAAACTGCCTTAGCAAGATATTTAGACGGAAGAATTTCCGGACTCGTTGGAACTCACACTCACGTTCCTACGGCCGATTTACAAATATTAAACAAAGGAACAGGATTTTTATCGGATTGCGGAATGTGTGGGGATTATGATTCAGTCATCGGTATGGAAGAAGACGCTCCGATAAAAAGATTTACGCAAAAGATTTACGCTAGAGCGAAAATGGTTCCGGCGACGAAAACGCCGACTGTGTGCGGAGTCGTTCTAAATATAGGAGAAAACGGCCTGTGTTGCGATATACAAACTATAAGAGTCGGCGGATTTCTAAGAGAACAGAAGGATTGCATATAATGAATTATAGATATACTCTAAGAATATATGATAAGATTAGTTTTTAGACTAATACGATGAATCGTTCCGATATTTCTAAGAATAAACGGTATGTAGACGTATTTAAAAAATTAGTAGACATATATGTGGAAACGGGCGAGCCTGTCGGATCAAGATGTTTGTCTAAAACTTTGTGTACGCCGCTTTCGCCTGCGACCATAAGAAACGTCATGGCCGATCTTGAAGATATCGGAATATTATGTTCGGCTCATTCGTCATCCGGAAGAAAACCAACTGAAAAAGGTTGGCGATTTTTTGTGAATGCGTTAGTTGAAACTGCAAGTATTTCAGAGATAGAAGAGAGAGCCTTATCTGAAATCACTAAAAATTCTACTGGAAAAAGCATTGAATCGATTTTGGAAAACGCTACGAATATCTTATCCGAATTATCGAATTGCGTTAGCTTAATATCAACCCCTACGATAAATTTATCTATAAAACACATAGATTTTGTTTTACTAAATCCAGAAAAAGCGATAGTAATAATCGTCAATGAAAACGGATTAGTCGAAAACAGGCTAATAGATGTTCCTATGGGCATATCCGTCTCTGTTTTAGAGCAAGCGAGAAATTATATAAACGAAAAATTGACGGGAATGAACCTAAAGGGAATTAGAGATTCGATTCAAGACGAATTAAACTCTCAAAAAGACGGTATAAATACGTTGGCCAAAGAGTTTATGGCAAGCGGAATAGATATAATAGAAAATGAAAAAGGCAGCGAAAAAATTATAGTAAAAGGTCAATCGAACTTAATATCAAAAGCCAACGAGATAAAAGAATTGGAGTTCTTATTAAAAAAACTTGACGAAAAACGAACTTTAAAAAACATATTAGACGAATCAATAAACGGGGCGGGAATACAAATTTTCATAGGCTCGGAAACAAAAATGTTTGAAATGATTGGTTGTTCAATGATCGTTTCCTCCTACCATGACTCCAACAAAAAATTAATAGGAACTATCGGGATTATAGGCCCAACAAGAATGAGATATAGCAGAGCGATGACCTTAGTTGATTATACAGCAAAACTCATTGGCAGCCTTATATAGAGTTTACACAGGGCCTTTTTTAGTAATAGAGTTCTTGTTAGACTAATATTTATCAAAATTGAGAGGCGACTCTCACCCCAAAGCAGGCTTAACGGCTGATTGGAAACCTTATAATATTCACTTTCGATACATGGCATTGTTTAATTAAAAGCAACCAAATGAATCGATATAGAAGAGGTTCATAAAAAATCAGTTCTGATTGCAAAGTATGCGCTATCATTGTCAAAAAGATTATATATGAAAATAACGTGTCAGATCTTAAACTATTCGTTCCAGAACAGATAAAAACTACCGGAAGGAGGAGCGATAAAATTTCGGCGCAAATAAAAGAATGTTTAGCAAACGAGCTAACAAAAGGGAATTTCCCTATACTTCCGGGTCATGAAACAGAATCTATTTTGCCGACTGCTATAACGATTACTTACGTCAATCTTTCTCCCGATCTTAGAAATGCGATGATTTATTTCATGCCTCTTGGGGGAATCAAAAGGGATGAATGTTTTAAGTTTTTAAAGTTGCAGTCTTATCATTTTAAAAACGTTATGGCTAAAAAGCTCCGCCTCAAGTTTATGCCAAGTATTGCTTTTAAATTAGACGAATCGTTTGATTATTCAGAAAAGATAGAAAGCTTAATAAACGAAATTTGACATAAATGCAAGAAAACAATACCTATGTTCTAAATTTTGGTCCACATCATCCATCGACTCATGGAGTCTTAAGGCTAATATTAAAAATGTCTGGCGAAGAGGTAATTTCCTGCAATCCGGAAATAGGATATCTCCATAGAGGAGTTGAAAAAATATGCGAAAGCAAAAAATTTCTCTCAATCATACCATACGTCGATAGGCTCGATTATTTAGCTCCTTTAATATGCGAACATGCATATGTCCTAGCAATAGAAAAAGCGAATCAAATTATCCCTTCCAAACGAGCTTTATTCATAAGGACAATCTTTGACGAATTGACAAGAATCTCAAGCCACATAATGGGAATCGGTTCCGCAACTTATGATATTGGATGTTTAAGCCTTTTTCTATACGGATTTGAAGAACGCGAAAAAATTATGGATATTTTCGAAGCGGTAACGGGAGCTAGAATGCATTTATCGTATTATGTCCCTGGAGGGGTTCTTAAAGATATATTAAACGAAAATATTGAGCAAATAGAATCGTTCGTAAACGGTTTGGACTTCTATTTAGACGCCACGGAAAAACTTGCTCTGAACAATAGAATTTTCATAAAAAGGACTAAAGGAATAGGATATATTTCTAAAGATTTAGCAATAAAAAGCGGTATTTCTGGCGTTAATCTCAGAGCCTCGGGAATAAATTACGACGTACGAAACACAGGACAATACGGAGCTTATAGGTTTATAGAGTTTTCTCCAATAACTTTAGAAGAAGGAGACAGTTACGCAAGGAATAAGCTGCGATTTATGGAAATCAAACAGAGCGTTTCCATTATAAAAGAATGCATAAAGTCGATCCCTAGAGGGGAGTATTGCTCGTATGGATATTTTTCAAAGGACGCTCCTTCCGGAACGTTATATGAAATATTGCATAACGAATTTTTCAAAGAAGGATTAAAACTTCCGCCCAAAAGCAGGATTTACGCCTCGACTGAAAGCCCTAGAGGCGAATTTGGAGTCCATATATTAACGACAAAAAGTTTGCCAATGCCATATAGAATACATTTTAAATCCCCAAGCCTGAATATCGTTCAGTTACTAAAACGATTGTTAATAGGCTGCTCAATAGCGGATATTACGATAATATTAGGCTCTTTAGATTTCATCATGGGCGATTCAGATCGATAGCGGTTTATATTAAAGTAGGAGGGCTGTCAGCTTTCTTTGTTAGCGAGTTACTTCCCAATCAAAAGCGGGGAATGACTTCAAACTTTCTTACTATTTTACAAAAACATGGTATTGACTCTCTATGAGAGATATGTTAGCATATTAAAGCAGTCTAGAAAGGTTAGTTTTCTGTCATGGCGGACAGAATTGTGAATCAGGAAGAAACGCTTGGTTAGGCGGCTTTATCTTTAATGTTATTTGATCCAAATTTCCAAAATGCGTTAGACGTTAGCTCTAATTGTTTCGTATTTGCTTCGGCGGGCTCGGGGAAAACAAAAACGTTAGTCGACAGGTATATAAAATTATTATTTTCCGGAATAAAACCAAGAGAAATACTTTGCCTGACATTCACTAATAATGCTGTATTTGAAATGCGAGAAAGAATATCCGCAATACTCGAAAAATTATTAATTAACAAAGACGATTATATTCAAAAATACGCTATAAATACTCTAGGATTGAGTATGGACTTACAAACTATAGTAAAAACTTCTCAGAAATTGTTTTTAGACTTCCAAGACGATATCTCGGATATAAAAATTTTAACTATTCACTCGTTTTGTAAAAACATATTAAAAAAGTTCCCGCTGGAGGCGAACATCGCTCCAAATTTCGAGATTATAGACGAAAGAGAATCCAAAATTTTAATAAACGAAGCAAAAACAAACGTATTGAAAAAATTATGCGCTCAGGAATCCGATTATTTATTAAAAGAGTTGACGGAAGTATTGTCGTTTCAAACGTTTGAAGCGTTAGTAAAAAATATTTGTGGCGATTTTTCAAAATTCTTTGAATTCTTTTCTATAAATAGAGACTTAGACTTATATAAAGAACAACTTAAAACAAATTTCAAGTTATCTGCCAATATCGAATTTTCCAAAGAGCAAGAAGAATTCATAAATTTAAATTTT
>JAITTR010000028.1 GCA_031286725.1 Holosporales bacterium
GTTCTTCTATCTTCCTTATAACCCCTAGCAGCTCTTGAGGTTTTATCTTCTTTATAGGAAGACCTCCTAGAAAGGAAAGATATTTGCCTCCAGCCTTCGCATAATACATAGAGCGTGTCTCGGAGTAATGCTTCCCCGCTTCTTCTTAAGCCACTCCCGGGCTATATTCTCAAACGTATTAACCGCATTCTCTTTGGTCTCTACCTTCTGTTTCTTTCTGAGTTCTGAAGGATCCTGCCCTCCCTTTATTATTCTTCTTAGCTCATCTCTTTTTGTTCTAGCCTCTTTCAGAGACACCTCCGGATATGCTCCCAACCCTAAAAGTCTCCCCTTATCGGCGTATCGGTATCGGAATCTTCAATGATTGGTTTTTGGATGATTTTGGGAATAGCCCGCACATCTTTGGACATTTAAAAACAAGGAATTGGTGCCCTCGGGGAGACTCGAACTCCCATGTCCTTACGGACGGTAGATTTTGAGTCTACTGCGTCTGCCAATTCCGCCACAAGGGCATAGATCATATATATCATATTTACGCTAGAAATTCTAGAAATAAAAATCTATATAAATTTCCTTTCGGAGGAACTGAATTATACCAATTTACTCCGCTCGAGTTGTCAAGGGACGCTCTCTTCGTTTGCTTTTTGCCCTTGACAACACGCTTCGTAAATTGATCTTTTGTTTTTTCGTTCCAAAAGGAAAAGTATATTTTTATAATGGGCTCAAGCGGAGGGGCATGTATTTGAGCTTATTCAAGAGCGCGATATGGCAAAAATTAAGAGAACGTATCGGATTTATTGAAGTCTATATATAAATACTTAACATAAGACGCTAATATGTTATTATCAGTATAGGAAAGTATCTGCGTTTATTTTATCGTGTTATTTTTTCAAGAATTTCTAAAAAAACATACTAATAAGTTGATATTTGGGTTGATAATATTATTTTTGGTTTTTGGATATTTTACGTATCCAATATTAGCGAATTTTGGAAAGACTGCAAAATCGCATACTTTATTCTGTTTATTATATATCGATATCGCTTTGTTATTATCGCTTACGGCTTTAATATCAAGAAATGTTGTAAGAATTATAAAAAGGAACTATCGAAGAAGAATTTCTAGTAAATTTCACAATCAAGTAATTGTTCTTTTTTCTCTTGTAACAATAATTCCCGCGGCATGCACTTTTGTTTTCGCTTTAATATTTTTTAATACAGGAATAGAGTCTTTGTTCAAAACTCCAATAAAAAGCACAATAGACAATGCAAATCAAGTTTCTTCTGTATATATAAACGAAAAAGAAATCGCTATGGCGAACTTTGCGGCAGGTCTTGGAAAAAGAATAAAGGACTGTATTAACGTCTTTTCTATAAGACAGGATAAAATAGAGATGATATTATATGAGGAAACGAATAAATTAAAAATAGACGCTCTTGTTATTCAAGCTATTGAAGGGAAAAAAACTATAACGCTAGCGCGAACCGCTTTTTCAATAGCTTTAGAATTTGAGGATATTCCAGACAACGTCACATATCTTAAAAATGGAAAAGTTGTCTCGTGGGAATCTGACGATTCGATAGTCACAGCTCAAATGATAGACGAAAATTTAGGAATATATTTAATTGCCTCGAGCAAAATAGATAAAAAGATCCTAAGTCACAGGCATACGATAAAAAACGCTATTTTAGAATATGCGAATCTTGCTATAGAAAGAACAAATTTAAAAATAACTTTTATAACGTTTTTTTTCGGTTTAACCGTTCTTCTTTTTGCTATATCTATTCTAACGGGTTTAATCTTTGCAAATTGGATTATAACGCCTGTTAATAAATTAATATGGGCGTTAAAAAGTATTAGCGCAGGCAATTATAATTCTCCTATAAGCGTAAGAAAATTTAATAACGAGTGGGATCTATTAATCTCGGCGTTTAATAATATGGCGGAGCAGCTTGAATACCAAAAACGACAGCTGATTATATCCAACAAACAAAGCGCATGGCAGGATATAGCAAGGAAAATAGCGCACGAGATAAAAAACCCTTTAACCCCAATACAATTATCTGCGGAAAGGTTAAAAAGAAAATATGAAAACGAGATTTCATCCAATACCGAAATTTTTAATTCGTGTATTGACACGATAATTCGACAGGTTCATTGTATTAGGACGTTGGTTAATGAATTTTCCGATTTTGCAAGAATGCCAGAGCCGTCTATTGAACGGGCGGATATAATAAAACTATTAAAAGAGGCTGTCTTTATTCAAGCGACGGCTCATAAAAATATAGCATTTCGTCAAAGTTATTACGTTGAAGTATTTATGTGTAATATCGATCAAGTTCAAATTAATCAAGTCATGATGAATATACTGCAAAATTCAATAAACGCAATTGTTGAGAATAATCAAAATAATAGCGGCGGATTTATAGGAAATATAATAGTAAATTTTTCTGTAAATCAACGCTATTTTCGTCTTATAATAGAGGATGATGGTCCTGGTTTTTCCGATAATGCTCTTAAAAATGCATTTGAGCCATATTATACCACTCGAAAGTCTGGAAGCGGATTGGGGTTAGCTATAGCCTATAAAATAATAAAGGAGCACGGGGGAAATATAGAACTTGGCAAATCTGAAGTTTTAAAAGGAGCTTTAACGATAATTGAAATACCATATTATAGTTAAGAAGGAAAAAGTATGGCTTTGAATATTCTCATAGTTGACGACGAAAGCGATATAAGGAAATTAATATCCGGAATTCTTGACGACGAAGGATACGAAACAAGAGCCGTGGGTAGTTGTATTGAAGCAATTGACGCTATGCAAAAAAGAAGCCCCAATCTTGTTATTCTCGACGTTTGGCTTGGGGATGGAGAAATAGACGGACTAAGGTTATTAGATTTAATAAACGAAAATCACGAATATGTCCCAGTAGTAATGATAAGCGGACACGGCACTATCGAAACTACCGTATCTGCCATTAAAAAAGGAGCGTATGACTTTATAGAGAAACCTTTCGATT
>JAITTR010000016.1 GCA_031286725.1 Holosporales bacterium
TCCGAAGAAGGCTCAGGCGAAAAAGGCTCGAAAAAACAAGACGAAGAAATAGACTCTTTAGGAATTTCTGTTTCCAAAATCCCGGAGTCTCGCATGGATCAATATCAAAAAGATGTCAAAGTCATAGTAACCAGAGTCGACGATTCTAAGGAATCATCTTTTTTTGGCCCTATATTTGAGCCTGGCGACGGAATAATAAGCGCGAATAATCAGAAAGTTACTAGCGTCGCTCAATTTAAGAAAATTATTGACGATATAAAAAATGATAAAGATCTTAAAGGAAAGCAAATTCCTTTCGTAATAAATAGAGGAAGATCAATGATGTTCTTATCGACTACAATAGATTTTCCAAGCGAGAAAGAACCCGCCAAAAAGAAAAAATGATCTTAGACGACAGCAAGGGAATTCCGATTGATCGAATTCCCTTCCTATTAAAAAACAAGAGCGATGATATTGAAACTATAGTATTTATCACGCTATCAAATAATGTAGATTATTTAGTCTCTATTTTAAAAAGTATTTTTGACAATAAAAATATAATTTATTTAAACTTTTTTAGTTCTGATATATACGAAAATATATTCTGCGATATTCTTGTTTTTGCAAAAAGAGCGAAAGCTTTAACCGAAATCCTTCTTAGCAACAATAAGAAACAAATTATAGTAACGACGCTTGAAGCGATGAATTATAAAGCGCCCGAGAAGAAATACTTTCTAGAAAAGAAAGAAATATCTTGCGGCGATAGCCTCAAAATGAGTGAATTAATAGAAATATTGGCGAATTTTGGGTATTGGCGATCCGAGATCGTTTCGGAAATAGGGCAGTTTTCAGTTCGAGGCGGGATTTTAGACGTTTTTATTCCTATTATGGATAACCCTATTAGGATAGATTTCCTCGGCAATAAAATAGACTCTATAAGAGAATTTTCAGTCGATTCCCAAATTTCGGTTTCTAATATAGACCAAGCCTTTATAACTAAGTGCTCGGAAATTGTTCTAACTGACGATTCCATAAGATTGTTTAGATCTAAAATGAAAACCCGTTCTCAGACAATAATAGAATCTATCGAAAACGGATATTTTTTTAATGGTATAGAATGGTATTTACCGTATTTTCACGAGAAAACAATAAGCGTTTTGAATTATCTCCCCAATAATACTAAATTTATATTGGATTTTGAAACGTTTAAACGAAATAAAGAGTTTGTTGAATCGAAAATGAAACGGGACGATCAAGTATTTTCGGATTCTGTTTCTCAAATTTATAAAAGTTTCGATTATATAGAGCTAAACCCATTTGAAAATAACGATATATTAAAAGACAATAATTATAAATACGATATAAGATTAGAGCGAGATAAAAATAAGTTATTAAACAGTATCTCCAATAAAAAGACTATCTTTTCCGTTTCGTCAAACGGAGCTTTTTTCATTCTAAGCGATATTTTATCGGGCGTAAGCTTTGAAAAAATAGAGAAGTTTTTCGAGGAACCTAGCGGAAAAATTAACGTAATAATTTCTCCATTAAAGAAAGGTTTTATTTCAGACGATTTAAGCGTTTATACGGAAAAAGAATTGTTTGGAGAAATATTGAGGTCGGGTATAAAACCAAAAACGAAAGATATACTCAAACAATATTCAAAATTATCTATTGGAGATTACGTAGTTCACGAACGCCATGGAATCGCTATTTTCGAAGGAATGCGAAATATAACCGTATCCGGGATCTCCCATGATTTTTTAACTCTTTTATATAAAAATGCCGATAGGCTATATGTCCCGGTCGAGAATATTGCTCTTGTTTCAAGATACGGCGGAGCGCAGATAAACGTCGATCTCGACCAATTAAAGAGCGGAGTTTGGAACAAAAGAAAAGATTCGGTTAAGAAAAAGCTTTTAATTATAGCGATAAGCCTTCTTGAAATAGCCGCAAAGAGAAAACTTCAAAACCTTTCTCCTCTTGAAATAAATTACGAGGAATACGATAAATTTTGCAAAGGGTTTGGATATGTTGAAACTGAAGATCAACAAATAGCTATTGAAGCGATGATTTCCGATTTAAAAAATTCAACTCCAATGGATAGGCTGATTTGCGGAGACGTTGGGTTTGGAAAGACGGAAATAGCTATAAGAGCCGCATTTATTGTTGCGTCTAGTGGGAAACAAGTTGTTTTCTTAGCTCCGACGACTATTTTAGTTTCTCAACATTATAAGAACTTTACGGAAAGGTTTAAGAATTTCGAAATAGAAATTTGCCAACTTTCTAGATTTATTCCGAAAAAACAAACGGAAGAGAGTATTTCAAAAATAGCCGCTGGCAAAATAAAAATAATAATAGCGACTCATGCGGTTTTGTCGCTTAAAATAAAATTTAATAATTTAGGCCTAATAGTAATAGACGAAGAACAACATTTTGGAGTGCGACAAAAGGAGTTTTTGAAATCAATAAGAGAAGACGCTCATTTTATGACTTTAAGCGCAACTCCGATTCCTAGAACATTGCAATTAGCTATGTCAGAAATAAAAGATCTAAGTATGATAGCGACTCCTCCGATCGATAGGAAACCTGTGAAAACAGTTATTTGCGACTTTATCAAGGAGACTATAGAAAAGGCTATTGAAGCGGAAATAAAAACGGGAGGACAGGTATTTTTCGTTACGCCTAGAGTAGAATATTTAGACGAAGTTTATAACGTAGTAACCGCTTTATTCCCAGGGCTTTCAATAGCGAAAGCATGCGGAAAAACGAAAAACCTTGAGACGACAATACAAGCTTTTTGTGACGAAAAAATCAAAGTATTAGTTTCGACAAACATAATAGATTCTGGTATTGACATTCCAAACGCCAATACTATTTTAATTCACAGATGCGATTTATTTGGTCTTTCGCAGTTATACCAACTGCGAGGACGAGTTGGAAGATCGAATAAACAGGCGTACGCTTATTTCTTACTGCCAAAATTTAAAACGTTAACAGAAAATTCAAAAAAGAGATTGGAGATTTTAAAAGATTTAAATAATCTTGGGGCTGGGTTTTTG
>JAITTR010000023.1 GCA_031286725.1 Holosporales bacterium
TTGATTTTTAATGGTTATTATCCGAAGTTGAGGTTAATTAAACTTGTAATTGCGGGAATATTTTAAGATGTATTATTCCTATGATAAATAGTTCTGTGATAGAGTAAATAATCATAGAGTTTTTCAAATTTTTGTTATGAAGTTCTCCCAGCTTTATAGTTCGATTATAAGGTAGCGATAACCGTACCCGCTTTTTCTATAAAATTAATCTTGAAATAGTTCTAATGTATTAGAAGCATAGCATGATAAATATTTATATGTAGTAAACTCTGTCTTTAATATTTGCATTGCGACAAAATTATCACAAGAATAATAATTTCCTTATAAAAACCGCCCAAATTAAGGAATTCTTAACTTTTATTTGATATCCAAAGCCATCCCAAACCCCCGCCCTCCCGGGGGAGTCTTATCTACCGCTTTCTATGCAAGCATAGCTTTAGCTTATCATATTTCGCTTAATTTTTCCTTAATTTCCCAAAACTTCTATCAAATTTATATGCAAAAATTAGGGGGAGAGAGTCTTTTATGGGCGCTTAAGTATACGCCACATGCATTAATAAGTAGGGCATTTGAAGCTTTTTCTTCTATATAACTTGAGTTGTAAATGGTTACAGCGTTCTTCGTCACTTACAACATGCTTCCTCTTCTTTTCGTTACAAAACGCTTCTATATGAGGTTCAAGGCACTTACTTCAATTGCTTAATTAAAGATTACTAAGCGACAGTATGAAAATAACTTAATTATGTTCTTAATATAAACCTTAAACTCCTTAGTATTTTCCTAAAACTTTTTTAGTATTGCCCAAAACCTTGAATATCGTTACATCCAGAATAAAGCGGGTGAATGGATTCTAGTTCTGAGTAATTCTTTGCTTTTGATTAACTTAATGAACGCCGGGGGAATTAGCTAAATCCATACCTTCTCTCATTATATAAAGCATTATTACTCGACTATTTTCGAAGGGCAAGAGAGCGATAGTAGTTTTTTTCTACTTTCGATTGTTAGACGTTTTTTATAATTCGTTTCAATTTCAATTTTCTTTCCGTTTTCTTTGATTATTAGAAACGAAATTGGGTTGTTCCCGTTTTCTATACTTTCTAACTCAAAACGCAAGGAATCTATATTGGAGTTTTCAGTTATTGGCAAATAAAACTTCTCTTTATCCATAATAGAATTTATATCTCGCAGGGAAAGAGCGAGAAGTTTTATATTTTCGGCCTCTATTTTTATTTGGGTTTCCAATATAAGCGGCTGGCCTATTTTTAAAATTTGGTCTACTTTTGAATACAATTCTGGGAAAATAGTAACTTCAAAAGCGTTGTCTTGATCGGAAACGGTAATAAAAGCGTATTTTTGAGAATTTTTCGATAGCTTCTCTTTTTTTCTAAGCATGATACCTGCAACGGTGATGTTTTCTTGCGTTGCGGAAAAATTCCGGCTTCTAGTTATATCATATGCTCGCAAAAACTCTGAATAAACGTCCATAGGATGTGATTGTAGGTAAAATCCGATAGAGTATCTTTCTTTTTCAAGCCTTTCTATTTCGCTCCACTCTTCGACGTCTTTTAAAGCTATATCGCTTTTGGTGTTGTATTCATTAAACAAAGAGGCTTGCTTCGGAGCTTTTTTGGGATTGGCGTCTATTATATTATCGAGCGACTCAAAAAGTTGGCGTCTATTGAAATGTATAGAATCAAAAGCTCCGGATAATACTAACGCTTCTATTTGTTTCCTATGTACGGTAGTAGTATTTATTCTTTTAAAAAAGTCAAAAACGTCTTTAAATTCTCCATTATTATTTCGTTCCGCAACGATTTCTTTCATGGCGGCAATACTATTTCCCCTAAGGGCTCCAAAAGAATAGCGAATCCCGCCGGAAGGGTCTTTTATAAAATACTCTTCGGAAATGTTTATATCCGGAGGCAATACTGATATTCCCGAGTTTCTTGCATCTTGAACAAATATGGCTACTTTCTCCGTGTTGTCAATATCAAGATTTAAGATAGAAATGTAGAACTCCCTTCTATAGTTCGCTTTGAGATATGCCGTTTGATAAGATAACAACGCGTATGGAGCGGCATGAGATCTGTTGAAGCCATAACTAGCGAATTTCCCCATTAATGAGAAAACTTGTTTTGATATTTCGGGCTGGACTCCTTTTTGTTTTGCTCCTTCCATAAATATTTCCCTATTTTTTTCCATTTCGCTTTTTATCTTTTTTCCCATAGCTCTTCTTAATAAATCTGCGGCGGCTAAGGAATATCCTCCCATTTCTTGAGCTATTTTCATAACCTGCTCTTGATATACCATAACTCCGTAAGTCGATCTTAAAATAGGCTCGAGAATTGGGTGAAGATATGTTATAGCTTCTTTCCCGTGTTTTCTTGCAAGATACTTCGGAATATCGTCCAAAGGTCCAGGCCTATACAAGGAAACAAGAGCTATTAAGTCTTCCAAGCTATCAGGCTGTAATTTTTGTATGACGTCTTTCATCCCCGAACTTTCAAGTTGGAATATTCCTACGACGTCAACATTGCATAACAAATTAAAAGTCTTTTTATCTTCCAGATCTATTTTATCTATGTCTAAATCGACTCCAAGATATTTTTTTATATTATCGCAAGCTTGTTTTATTATTGTTAGAGTTTTTAAGCCCAAGAAATCAAACTTTACCAATCCGGCGGCTTCCGCAAATTTCATATTAAATTGAGTTATAGCTAGTTTTGCTTCTCCATCGGAATATAAAGGAACAATTTCATCCACTGCTCGGTTGCCAATAACAATTCCCGCGGCGTGCATAGAAACGTGCCTAAATAAACCTTCTAATTTTAATCCCGTATTAATCAAAAAATGAACGGAATCCTGTTCATCCATCAGCTGAGTCAGTTGAGGCTCTATCTTAAGAGCTTGACGTAAATCTACGGGATGAGCTGGATTGTTGGGGACTAACTTGCATATTTTATCCGTTAACCCATAAGGAAATTGAAGCACCCTTCCAACATCTCTGAGAACGGCTCTGGCTTGCAATGTTCCAAAAGTTATTATGTGAGCGACTCTTTCTTTTCCATATTTTGATTGGACATATTCTATGACTTCGTCTCTTCTATTTTGGCAAAAATCGATATCAAAATCAGGCATAGAAACGCGATCTGGATTTAGAAATCTTTCAAAGATTAGAAAGTATTTAATAGGATCCAAGTTTGTTATTTGAAGAGACCACGCGACCACGGAACCGGCCCCAGAGCCTCTTCCAGGTCCAACTGGAATATCGTTTGCTTTTGCCCATCTGACGAAATCAGCAACTATAAGAAAGTATCCGCTAAAGCCCATTGCCTTTATAACTGACAACTCGTATTGTAAGCATTCAAAGTATTGTTTTTCTATATCTTTTTGATTCTGGTCTCTATTTTCTTTATAATGAAAAACATAGTTTTTTAATTTTTCAATCAATCCGTCAATAGCTTGTTTTTCTAAAATATCGTCCTCGTTTTGTCCTGAGCCGTCGTCAAATCTCGGAAGCATAGGCTTTTGTTTTTCTGGCATAAAGCTGCATCTTTTGGCAATAAGAGAGGTATTGCTCGTCGCTTCCTTTATATCAGAAAAAAGCTCAAACATTTCGTCGCTTGATTTTAGATAATGCTCCGCCGAGACTCTTCTTCTGTCCTCCACCGCAAGATAAGTCCCACAAGCGATACAGGACAATATATCGTGAGCGACGTGCATGTCTTTTTCTAAGAAAAACACCTCGTTAGTCGCAACGATAGGTATATCGTTTTGTATTGCAAAGTCTATAAAAAAATCTTCAGTTTTTATTTCTATCTCTTCATTATGTCTTGAAATCTCTATATAGAAATTATTTCTGAATAAAGAGTTCATATTGTTCAAAAACTCTACGGACTTTTCTTGGTGACCTTGAAGAAATAACTTTCCGCTCGGGCCAAACGCCCCGCCGCTAAGGGCTATTATCCCCGAGTTATATTTGCTTATATCTTGAAACGTCAAATATCTTTCTTCGTTTGAATGCTCAATATAAAATACAGTCATAAGTTTTAATAAGTTTTTATAACCTATCTCGTTTTGAGCCAGGAGAACTACTGGAGACACTATGTTCTCAAATTTTATATCGATAACGCATCCGGAAATAGGCTGAATTCCATTTGAAGCGCATTTTATAGAAAAATCCAAAACTCCAAACATATTATTTGTGTCCGTTATAGCGACGGCTGGGAAATTTTTCTCAACGCAAGCTTCGGCTAATTCCGGAGTCCTTACCGCCCCTTCGCTTAAGGAATATGCCGTGTGAAGTCTTAAATGAACAAAGGGTTGATCGCTCATTGATTATTGGTCTCTTATTATACCGCTGTGTTCTTTAGATATAGCAGAAATTATTTTATTTGAAGCTTCATTTATTTGATCTTCGGTTAGAGTCGATTTATCCGATTGCATAATAACCTCGAACGCGATAGCCTTTTTTCCTTCTCCAATACTTGAAGATTCGTAAACGTCAAATATTGAAACTTTTTTTACGCAGTCAATTCGAAGTTTTTTAATCGTATTCAAAATACTATTGGCTTCAATTTGTTTTTCGACAATAAAAGAAAAATCTCTGCTTGTCGGTTGATATTGAGACAATGCCAAAGGCTTTTTTATTTTAGAGTTTATTATTTCCGGAATTCTGTCAAGGAAGAATTCAAAACAAACGACAGGGCCAATAACGTCAATACTAGACAAAATAGAAGGATGAATTTCTCCAAAATGAGCTATTACAGTATCTTTTTGTATCATATAAGTTCCGGATCTGCCGGGGTGATAATATTTAGGAGCTTCCGTCGTTAATCTTGCGTCTAGGGCGAGCATATTAAAGATTTTTTCTAAAATTTCTCGTACGTCAAAAATAGAAACGTTTTCTTGAGCATGCCTCCAGGTTCTATCTGCCTTATTTTCAGACATAGTCAAAGTTAACATATTTTCTTCCATTATATTACTTTGATTTTTGCAAAATTTCCTTCCTATTTCAAATATTTTACTATTTCTTTGGCTTTTATTTTGCGAATTCTTTATCGCTTTTATGTGTGAGGAAATAACGGTAGGACGCAGAATTGAGAAATCGACGGTAAGGGCGTCTTTTATCGTAATAAGTTTTTCTTCTTCTAGAAACAATAATGCGGTCTTTTTATCTAGAAACGAAAATGTTTTTACTTCATAAAAACCGTTAAACGTTAAAGCGTCCGATATCTTGTCGGAAGTGTAGATTTGAGTTATAGGAGTCGTTATTTTTAACTCTTCTTCCTTTATTTTTTCAAAACCGGTAATTCTTAATATTTCTTCAATCAGATCTTCTTCTATTTCCAAGTCGTGTCTATAAGACGGCGTTTCAACCGTCACGCTTTTTTCGTCAAACGATTTTATAATTATGCCAAGCGCTTCCAATATGTTTTTAGATTTTTCAAAATCATTTGCGGGTAATCCTGTCAATGCGTTAAACTTATCAAACGTTAACGTAATTTTATTTTTATTGTTTGGGATTTTACCTGAGTTTTTAATTTCGGATATTTCGCAATTACATGCTTTTGACAAAATAGACAGCGTATACTCTGCGTTTTCGTCTATTGCGTTTGGATCTATTCCTCTTTCGAATCTTGTTCTAGAGTCGCTATCTAATCTAAGGTTTTGACCCGTTTTTGTAATTGAAACTTTATCGAAATATGCGGCTTCTATTAATATGTTTTGAGCATTTTCAGAAAAAGCGGATTTTTCTCCTCCCATAATTCCGGCGATAGATAAGGGTTCGTTTTCGCTGGAAACGACAATAGCTCCCTCGGGCAAAATAACTTCTTTACCATTCAGCGTTTTTATTAGCTCTCCTTGCTTTGATTCTCTAACTATTAATTTGCTCGGGACTTTATCTAAATCAAAAATATGAAAAGGTTGTCCAACGTCAACGCATATATAATTTGCAATATCAACAGGGAGGGAAATTAGTTTTTGTCCTATCGCTTTTAATCTTTTTTCTATATATTCCGGAGTTTTTCCATAAACGTTTCGAACTGCGGTTAAAGAGAAATAAGGACATTTGTCGGTTTTTATTTCAATATCCGTCGGATTTTTAAACGTTCTATTCGCTCGCTTAATATTCAGCGGCAACAACTCCCCAACGCCAAGAGCCGCTAAATCTCTAGCTATTCCCCTAACGTTAAAACAATCCGCTCTGTTTGGAGTTAAGCTAACGTCAAAAATTATGTCGTTAAGCTTCAAAGCCTCCGCTAAAAAAGTACCCGGAGCGCTATTAGAATCTAATTCAAATATTCCGTCAATCCCATCGTCTTCTATTAACAATTCTTCGGTAGAGCACATCATTCCTTGGCTTTCTATCCCACGAATATTGCCCTTTTTCAATTTTTCGTTAAACGTGGGAATAAGAGCTCCGACTTTGGCTACCGCCACGAAAATTCCTTCCCTAGCGTTTTTGGCTCCGCAAACTATAGCTAAAATCTCCGTTCCAATATCAACTTGACATACTTGTAATTTATCTGCGTTTGGATGTTTTTCCGCTTTTTTTATGTACCCTACGACAAAGTTTTCGAATTTTTGGCTATTGTCTATTACGCTTTCTACCTCTATTCCTAATTCCGTCAACTTCTCAGCTATGTCAAGATATGACAAATTTGTTTTTAAATGATCAAAAAGCCAGTCAAGGGTAAATTTCATAGTTCTTATTGTCGAAGGAGATAACATTCGAATTTTATCAAAAATGAACTAATCTAGCAACACTGATGGAAATTTTTAATAAACCTGCGTATTTGCGAAAATCTGCCTAAAAATTGAGGGATTAAATTAAGAGCAATAAGTTGGCCGTCTGTATTAAACTTCATTGGGATATTTAAGACTCAAGAACCTACTTAGAAGATTTGAATAATTGACTAAGAAGCTAATTTCGTTGAGAAAAGATTAGTTTGTTTTGTCCTCGAAGAAGATGGCGATAGGAAATTAGAGTTCTTCTCAAAGAAGAAAATATCATTTTCGTCCGCTCCGGAGATATTACGCATTTATTGCTTTTGAGATTCGTTTTATAACGTTAAGCCATTTATCCGTATAATTAAACTCCGTTTTTAATACTACAGGTCTTTTATAATGATTGATTGAATCTATAACAAATTTTGTAATATCGTCCTCATTTGCTAACTTTTGGCATAAGCGCTCGAAATATGGGTAAACGTCCCTAAAATTGTCGATATATTGCCCGGTGGCGGTATTGCATAAAAAGTTTATAGGCTCGATAAAGTTATGCCCGCCGATTCCCGGAATAAGACTGCCGCAAACTAAGACTGTGTCAATTGTAGAGAAAAATTCGCCAAGATGCCCAATTTTATTCAATATATATATTTCGCTGGTTAACTCTGAATTATGATGTTCATTAGTATGAAGCGTAACGGAAAGGCCTTTGTTTTCGCACAATATTTTAACTTCTTCCGCTCTATTAGGATGTCTTATAGCGATTACGGTCAATAGGCTCGGTATGGAATTTTTAGCTTCTTTATGCGTTTTTAAAATTATTTCTTCTTCGTTTTTATGAGAGCTTACGGCCATCCAAGTTTTTCTTTTACTAAACATTTCTTTTAGTTTCTTTTCCTCTTTTTTATTTATGGGTAGTTTAGGAGAAATTATTTTCATATTTGGAATAATCGTAGTATCCTTCGATCCCAAATCTTGAACTATCTTTTTCATTTCGCTTGACGGAACAAAAATTTCGGTAAATAACTTAAACGGCAAAATTTTAAAATACTTTTTGGCAATACTCATTCGCTTAATAGTTTTATCTGAAAATCTGGCGTTTAATAAATAAATAGGAATATTTTTTTCGTATAAATAATATAACGTATTAAACCATATTTCGGATTCGACCAAAAAAAAGGCCTTTGGCCTCCAGTATTTTATAAATCTTCTTACCCACATAAATATATCGAAAGGAACAAATTGATGAATTACAGCATCTTTTAGCCTTTGTTCGACTATGCTCGCAGCTGTAATCGTAGTAGTAGTAAGCAATACATTTATGTCCGGATTAATTTTTTTAAACTCCTTTATAAAAGGAATAACAGAGTTTGTTTCCCCAACGCTAACCGCGTGAAACCATACCAACTTCCCCTCTGGCCTTTCTTGAGACGGCGCGCCAAATCTTTCCCTTACTCTTTCCTTCATTTCTAACCCGTTTGCAATTCTCTTTTTTATATAGAGGCAAACTATAGGCTTAGCGAGCATACCAAATATTCTAAAGGTCTGTTTGGGGAAATAATAAATGCCTATATAAAGCGTAAGAAGCAAGACGACAATAAAACTAAACGCCAATTTCTGTCCCCCTAGGCATTATAACTAATTTAAATTACATTCTATAATTTTATTAAGAAATGCGCTATTAAAAATCATATGAGTCCTTAACATATAAGTAACTATTCTTCATACAAAAAGCCTCCTCCTCTCTTATGTTTATTTAAGACGCAAATCCTTCGGATAGCGCCTATCCTAACAATGAGGGAAAGTAAAACTTTGATTAGTTTATTGTAGGATGAAAGATATGAAATGTGAGGAAGCTATAAATGAATTTTCATAGCTTATAGCTGCCGCTTAAATAGCTATATAGAGATTTTGCCGAATTAATAAAAGTGGTTATTTTTCTTCTAAATATCTACCGTTTTGTATATTTGCCTTAACAGAAACATATTGTTAAACGTCTCGTATCTTTTGAAGAGCGCCGATTTTTCTAACATGTCGTATGCTCGGCAAACTGGTTCAAGTCTAAAATATGGAATTGTACGTTATTACGTTTTTTAAGTTTTCAAATACTCGTTTTGATTAAAATGATAGAGACCTGATTCGAGATTTAAATCATTTTATTGAATGTATTAACAAAATTTTGGTTTTAAACCTGTAACGTTCTTCTTTTTTCTTAATTTTCGTATAGTCTATTCCCTAGAGCAATTCACTGAAAAAGATCTTTTAAGATTATATTTCATAAGGAATTTATTGAAACGTTAATTCTATAAGAATATATTACAACCATTGCTTTGTCAAGGTGGAGAGCGAGCAAAGCGAGCGGACCTTGACAAATCTCTAGGGCGGATATGGTATAATCTTTTCACCATATCCGCCCATCAGATTCTAAACTTTTGAAAAGACTCTTCTATTCTCTCATAAGCATAGATAAAGTTTTGGAGATCATCCGAATGTCTGAGCTTAACGTATCGACAATATATTTTTTCCCGGAAATGGATTCTTGAGCCATAGAATTTAATGCGGCGTCAATAGACGTCAATTTCTCTGCCATCTCTTTCCAAACGCCGTCAGTCATTTTTTGAGATATATTCATAGTGACGGTCTGTAATTCTAATTGGTTTTTGCCAAGGGCTTTTATAACGTCTTGATGAAACGTTAAAGCTTCAGTTAGCTTAGATATTTTCCCGGAGACTTCTTTTTGCATATTAAACAAAGTCGCTCTATTTCCGTCAAGGTCTTTTAATTGATTTTGAAATGCGTACATCGTTTCTATTGTTTTTTCTAAAAGCCCCATCGAAAAAACGGAACCGTGAAATTCCGGTTGGCTGTCAATAGAGTCGAAACTTATCGTATGCTTGGTTATCCATTCTTCTATTTTATCGATAAAATCATCTGCCGCTCTTTTTTGATTAATCGTCAAAAACCCAAGAATAAGAGAGCTAGACAATCCGAGTAAGGAACATCCAAAAGCTATTCCCATTCCGGAAAGGGGGATTTTTAAACTGTTTTTTAATTTTAAAAATGATTCTGCCGCATCAGATTGCTCTATGCCTAAGTTATCTATAATATTAGCGACATTTCCGATAGTGTGCGACAATCCCCAGAAAGTTCCTAACAATCCGAGGAAAATCAATATACCGGAAATATATCTAGGAAAAGAAGCGTAATCGTCAATTTTCTTTTCAATACCGGCCATTATAGTTTGTAATTTTGATTGAGATATTAATTTGTTAGTCTTTGTAATATACAAAGTTATAGGTTTTATAACTTTTAATTTACTAACGTCTTTTGCCGACAACTCGTCAAGCTTATATAATAAAGAATACTCGCCTAAATATAAACATAAATTACGATAAACAAGCAATATTCCTAAAAATAACGATAATATTATTATTGAATTTATTTGAGCATTATATATAAACGCGCTTTTCAAAACGTCGAACAAAAATATAACAAGCGTAACGACCAATCCTAAGAAAATAGATATGCGGAAAATACAAGATATAGAAGACTTAAGCCTCATATTACGCCTATTTCAAAGACTTTAACTTTTATTTATTTTATAGCATACCTTACAATTTTGCCATAAATTAAGCTTCCTAAAATTATTTTAGATAGTACATTGTGATACACGTAGGTATATTATAAAGACCATTAAAAGGCGGCTAATTGGGTTTGCAAGAACTCTTAAACTTAGGTAGAGAAGTATATGCAAAAATTAAAATGCGGGGAGGCCAGTTCTTCCAGTATTTCTTATTGGAGCTTTATTATTCGCGAAGTTTGCGATAAATACTTTTTCACTATACCAAAGAATTATTTCGTCTTCATTCTTAGAATTCTGGGATTTTATTATGATTGCGACTTTATCGTCGCTCAAAGCGCTTGAGAATTCCGTTATTCCAAGATTTTTCTGAGCCGGAGAAACCGTCGGGTTTCCAAACGAAGGGTTCATTCTGTATAGCAACCATTTGCCGTATCCGTTTTTAGCAAAGCTTTCCATTATGCCTAAAGTTTTAAAGGGGACTATTCCAAACGAATCTTTCATGCTTTCGTTTTGTTCGCCTATATTTAGGTCAAATTTTGAAGGATATGGAATTTTGTAACTTGATAAATAATACGCCCCAATCGATTTTATGACAAAATCAATATTAGATTGAGTTTTTTGTGTACGAGTCAAGGTTAATATCGACTTTAGCTGGGGCAAAACGATAGCTGAGACTAATCCGATTATTAATAGAGAAATTGATGCTTCTATTAGAGAAAACCCATACAAATTTAATTTTATTTTAGGTTTCATTTTGATAAGATGAAGTCTATATCTATTATAGAATTATTGCATAAAATGAAAAAAAGCGCTTCCGCAATTTTTATTCCCGCTAGGCTAAACTCGTCTAGATTTCCAAGGAAAATTCTGACCCCGATATTTGGGAAACCCCTAATAATCCGAGTTTTAGAAAGAGCCCAAAATTTAAAGTTAGGCGATTGCTATGTTGCATGCTGTTGCGAAGAGATAAAAAACATAGTGGAAGCTCATGGAGGAAAAGCCATATTAACGGATCCTAATTTGCCTTCCGGTACGGACAGAATTTTCGCGGCCGCTTCTTCTATTGACGAAAAACCGGAATTTATTATAAATCTTCAAGGAGATAATCCCGTTTTTGACGAATCAATCATACCTTCCATTTTAAACGTTTTAACAAAAGACGAAACTATAGATATGACGACCCCGGTCGTTTTGAAAAAATCATTAGAAGACGCCAAAAACGAGAATATAGTTAAAGTCGTTTTTAACGACATGGAAAACGATGAGCCTGGAAAAGCTATATATTTTTCAAGAAATTATATTCCAAACGGCGCCGATTATTTTTACGCTCACATAGGAATATACGCTTATAGATATAAGGCGATAGAAAAGTTTGTCGCTTTAGCTCCAACTTATTTGGAAAAAACTGAAAGGTTAGAGCAATTAAGAGCTATACAAAACGATATGAACATTTGGGCCGTTCCGGTAGAAGGAATTTCTTTATCTGTCGATACTAAAGAGGATTTAATTGCAGTTGAAGAATATTTAAAAAATACTGCGTTATAGGTTTTTGAAATTTAAGGTTTACGTAAATCAGTAAACTATGTGGATATAGTCGGTGGGAGTATATCTCGGCGCCTCTCAACAGATTTTTCTCTATGGTATAAATAATAAAAGAAAAATAGTAGAAATAACATCTGTGAGTAAGAGAGTATTTTGTGGTAACTGTTAGAAATATAAATAGCGAAGATGTTAAATAGATCTGAGTTTTAGCGCTCATACTTCTATCTGCTTGGCAAACGTTACAAGGTTCTGCCAACTACAAATTGTGAACTAATCAATCTCGGTTTCTAATGAGAATGTAGAAAAATCAATAGATTATAATTTTTATAAAAAGAAAGTAGGATGGTAGCCAACGAAACTGGCGAGCCGCATATCAACCAAAACGAACTGAAAAATAGAGCGTTAAAAAATTTCGAAAATTAGCTGCAGATTAAGGATAAAATCTCTTGGACGCTTTTCTTAGAATTTTCTATGGAAAAAGTTTGGGAAACCATTTCTCTTCCTGTTTGTCTTATTTTTACGAATAACTCTGGAGATTCGATAATTTCTTTAAGTTTTTCGGCCATTATGGTTGGATTTCTTTTTTCTATTAATATTCCGTCGACGTTGTTCGTTATTATAAACTCTGGGCCTTTACACTTTGTGGAAACTATTAGACATCCTTGAGCCATTCCTTCTATCGCTATCATTGAGAAACTCTCGCTTCTCGATGGAATTACGACTATGTCAGTATTTCTTAGACAATTTTCCATGTCGTTTGTCCAATTGTTTATTTTTAGATTTTTTATTTTTAAAAATACCTTCAGCGTCTTTAATATTATTGCCAATCTTCCGTTTCCGTAAATATTTACGGTATATTTATTCGGATCTACGGTTTTTTGTAAAACGTTTAAGGCTCTAATAAAATCCGTGAATCCTTTTTTTCTTCTGAAAAACCCAAAAGCGGAAATATTAATCTTTTTATTCCAAGTTATTCTATGCTTTGAAATAGCTGCAGATAGAAAATTATTTATTAAAAAGATATTATTTAACCCTTTTTTATTTAAGTGTTCTAAAACGGGTTGAGAAACGGCGACTAAATAATCTGCGCGATTCAGATTCGTATTCTGAAATCCATGAACTACCATGATTATTTTAGCCGTTGATGATACCTTTCTCCATATATAGGCGTCAATCGGCTTATGAACCCAAATTATGTCGCTATTATCCGTTAGATTTCTCATGACTTTGAAATCTTTTTTCCATTTTATAGGTATTCTTCTTATATAATTTATTTCTTTTAATTTCTTTAGCGAAACTTTGCTTAATTTATCTTTAACTTTAGCTTCTAAACGAATAATCGGCGTCGAATCGATTCCTATCTCTTCAAACAATCTTTGGTGCGAAAGAAAAACAGTTCTTGTTCCGCCAAGACCTTTTCCTGAGCAAACGTGCAATATTTTCAACGTTTTTCCTAAATAATAACCGGAGGATTCGCATTAAAGAATACCAAACTGCCAATGTTTTTAAAATTATTTTACGTTTTTGGAAAAGAGGGGAGTATTCTAAAAATTAAATTAAATCTTTAAACTTAATTTTTGTTGAAAATTAGTATGCGATCTCACGACATAGTTAATGAGAATTGTTTTTAAGGAGCTTTACTCTATTAAAATTATATGAGAGATTTAAAAAGGTTCGGTTTAGGAGCGCAAAGCTTTTAACTAATCAACATAATAATTTTGTTGATTGTGCCGAGAATTTCTAACTTGATATAATTTAGCGGAGACAAGCGATAGTTTTTCCTGATGAAAAAGATTATAAAAAATAAAAAGCTTAAAAAATCGTCAAGACAGTGGATTTTGAGGCAAATGAAAGATCCGTATATTATAAGAGCCAAAAAGGAAGGGTATAGGTCGAGATCTGCTTTTAAATTGCTGGAAATTCAGGAAAAGTTTAAAATTATACGAAAAGATTCAATAGTAATAGACCTAGGTTCAGCTCCCGGCGGATGGTCTCAAATTGTCTCTCAGGTTTGCAAGAAAGTCATATCTATTGATCTTTTGGAAATGGAATCTTTACCAAATGTCGAGTTCATTCAAGGGGATTTTTTGGATCTTCGAAGCGTTGAAAAAATAAATCGGATATTAAATGGAAACTTAGCCGACGTCGTCTTAAGCGATATGGCTCCGAACGCCTGCGGAGTAAAGAGTATAGATCATATAAGAATTATGAATCTTATAGAACAGGTTTTCGAGTTTTGTAAAGAAAATTTAAAAACGGAGGGAGTTTTGGTTGCTAAAGTTTTCCAAGGAGGAACCGAAGATAGCTTACTGCGGGAGCTAAAGAAACGGTTTGAAAAAACGATTCATTTTAAGCCGAAGGCTAGTAGGAAGGAATCCGTGGAAACATATCTTATAGCTCTTGGATTTTTGCGATAAGACTCAAAAAATTTGCTTTTCATGTTTCACGGGGCGGAGATGGTATTTTCAATTATACCATCTCCGCCCTGGGAGATTTGTCAAGGTCCGCTCGTTTCTCTCGCTCTCTACCTTGACAAATCCGCTATACTCCCCCTTTATTTTTTTGTTGACTTTACGTTAAAGATAATATATAATACAAAAAAACAATTTAGAGGGGAAATATAATGAAGAAAATCAATAAACTTTTAGTTGCGGTTATTATGGGGCATCTTTTTTCGGCATATGCAGCAACTCCTGATCAGGACAGGGAAGAGGGAGTTAGTACCCTCACCCCAGGGAGTCATTGGTTTGGAGTAAATGGAGACGGAAGATTAATTAACGTGTCTAATCAAGCCAGAGCTTACCTGCCTGAGCGTGATAGGAATGCTTTAGTAACCGTTCAAAGGAGGGGGGGGACTACTGTACTGGATCTTTCCAAGCTACCTGCTAAAAGTATGCGCGGGTTATGGAATCGTGAGGACTTTTGGCCTATATGGCGGAAAGCTTCAACTGAGGTTAAAGACTTTTTTAATGACAGCGATCGGGAAATAACCTTGCTTGTTCCCAAAACGCTTGAGCGCATTGAATATATTCTGCCTCGCGATTGTCCGTACTGGGGGTGCACTATTGTTACCGTAGATCTCAACGGTTGTTCTGCTTTGAAAACTATTAATAGTAGGGCTTTTGTTAACTGCTCTAGTTTAACAAACATAAACTTTCCAGCATGCCTTGAGGAAATTCATGAGGACGCTTTTGTTGATTGTACTAATCTCAAGAAATTAATTCTTCCCCCAGCTCCTAAAGCTTTCAGTGAAAATGCTCTCTTCAGGTGTGCTAATCTTCGTTATTTAACTCTGGGAAAACTGTCGGCTTCGGCTAGTCC